>CAZCJU010000122.1:0-1557 GCA_964498965.1 uncultured Lachnospiraceae bacterium | reverse complement strand
TTCTTTTTACCGGATGACCCGTATTATACGATACACACAACGGGAAAAAAACTCTTTAATATGTACAGAGTGTTCTATCCTAAAACGGATTATTCGATCTTTGCCGAATTGATCAAGCGTTTCAGATTGAACGAATCGGTACCGCTGAGAAACTTTTCGAAAGGAATGCGTCGTCAGCTGTATATAGCACTCGCTTTGGCGGTGAAACCGAAATACCTGCTGTTAGACGAAGCGTTTGACGGACTTGACCCGCTTTCAAGATTTGAATTTAAGAAAGCGATAATCGAATATGTAGAACAAAACGATACTGCGGTAATGATATCGGGACATTCATTGCGTGAAATGGAGGATTTTTGCGATTCATATGCTTTGTTAGACAAAATGAGCATTTCAAGCTCGGGTGATATATCTCAAAAGCTTGATAAATTTTGCAAATTTCAACTTGCGTTTGCGACCGAGATCGCAGACAATGCCTTTTCGTCACTGCCGGTCATTTCGATGGAACGAAACGGGCGCTTCGTAAAAATCGTACTTGAGGGCGACGGTGAAGAAATATACGAAAAGCTTTGTGCCATGAAGCCCGCAGTCATAGAGGAGCTTCAAATGGACTTTGAAGAGGTCTTTATACAAGAAGTGGAGCATAGGGGGTATTTAAAATGAAAATATTTGCAAGATATTTGAAATACAGATTGGAAACGACAGCCGTAATGACACTCGTGTTTTCCGTCTTTTCAATCATCGTAATGCAAATATGTATTTCAAACAGCACGGATAGTACCGTTACGGAACATAACGGTACGAGCTTGGCGGTGCTTTCGTCGATACTCGGAGTCGTGTGCAGTGTTATGCCGATATTCGAGCTGTCGTGCTTTAAAAACAGACGAAATCTCGATGCCTTGTACTTTTTCCCGCTGAGCCGAAATAAATCAGCCGCCGTCCACTTTCTGAGCGGATTTATTCAGGTGACGATCATTTACACTTCCGCATTTTTATGGTCGCTTGTATATCTTGCGATAAAAGCACCGTATTTCGAATTGCGGTATATGCTTCCGTTCTGGCTTCTCTCGCTTTTGTTCGGATTTTGCACATATTCGTTCTTTGCATTTATATTTACAGAGGCGAATACGGTCACTGATGGGATAATATTCTGTTTAATGTGGATATTCGCATTGTACGTCTTCTTCGGATATATATTCAATGTGAAAAATATCCTAAGCTGGCTGACGATTTACGCACCTATAAATAATTTGACGGTAATGTTTATACCGAAAATAGAGTCGATATCTGCATTAAACGATTATTATATACGCTTGAGTACAAAGCTTGCGGGCGAGCTGTATATGTTCGCCGTCCATATCGGCACGGGTGTCCTTACGACGATCGGCTTTTTTGTGTCGTTTAAAAATAAGCGAGCCGAAAATATAGGCGAAGTTTCCGAAAGCGTTTTCGGGTATAAGCTGCTGATACCGATATACAGCCTCTCGTTGCTGTGCGGCATATCCGAAGCGTTCTTTCGTGTGTTCGTTATCTTTGCGACGTTCATCGGCTATATAATAT
>CAZCJU010000121.1:0-1690 GCA_964498965.1 uncultured Lachnospiraceae bacterium | reverse complement strand
ACAAAACACTTGACTTCAGCTTCTTAAAGTACCGTAAAAAGTACGCCGGCAGCGATAAGAACACAGCCGATGATCGATCTGACACCTGCCTTTTCGTGCAGAAGCACAAATGCGAGAAGCATCGTGATAACGACGCTGAGCTTATCTATCGGAACGACCTTAGACGCATCGGTCATTTGGAGTGCTTTGTAGTAACACAGCCACGAAGCCCCCGTCGCTATGCCCGACAATATCAAGAATACCCAACTTTTCCGATCGATATCGGCGATCCCACCCTGTTCGTTTGTGATGAATACCATCATCCACGACATAGCAAGCACGACCGTCGTCCTTACGGCGGTTGCCAGATTCGAGCTTACTCCGTCTATCCCCACCTTTGCCAGTATCGTCGTAAGCGAAGCGAAAAGTGCGGAGAACAATGCGAGAACGAACCACATATGATACACCTCTTGACCGTTTAATATGTATTAACGATTGCTGTTTTATATTATATCACAAACCGTTTTGCAATTCAATACATTTTGCCGAAAAAGACAATTTTTTATTCTCCGGTAGGCGATTTCAAGCAATCGCACGCATTTTTTCTTCGAATATTTGCAAATATTCGTAAAAATCATCGTTTGTTTATTGACATTTTTTAAATAATGAGATACAATATATCAAGTCATACATATACTTTCATATCATCTTACATTATTACAACAAAATCAAATTCCGCATTCGGCGGAGAAACGGAGAAAACATGTCACCATATCTTCAGGTCATCATAGGCGTATCCCCCGTCACGATACTTTTTATCCTGCTGTCCGTATTTTCGAAAAGATCTCGGATATCATGCATATGTGCTTCGGCACTTTGTCTGTCCGTGATAGCTTTCGGTGCGACCGAGTACTTTATCGGCTCATCGGGCGACGAAGAAACGACAGTTGAAAAAAGCGGTAAAATATCCGTTGAGGAAACGCTTCGGGTATCGTACGCACTTGCGGAAAGCGGTCACGGCGAGCTCGCCGAAGACGCACTTGACGACATTATAGGCGGCGATTATTCGAGCGATTACGCACTGTGCGGTGCGAGGATCGCGGCACTCAGCGGCAATTACGACCGTGCGGCGGCTCTTTACATTAAAGTGAGAGCCGAATTTCCCGACAAAGCGGAAGAATGCGATCTGTTTTCCGCTTTAAGTGCGGCATATTCGAGCTTGTACGATTTAGGAGTCGACGGCACAACAACGGGTACGGCAAGCGGATATACCGCCGCAAAAAAAGCTTATGAAGCACGCATTGCCGAAGAAACAGACGGCATACTCGAAGAAGGAAACGCAAAAAAGTTGCGTCAGCTCGCTTCCTGCATTGCGTTTGCCGACGAAAGCGACAAGCTTGCGGCAAGCGGCGAGGAAACCGACACGGAGAAGCTTAAAAGCTCGCTTTCGGCACTTAACAAGCTCGTTTCCGATAACGGCGTCTACGACAATGTTATCGCCGTGCGTCTTGCCCGTTTGAAGTTGCAAATACTCTGCGGTTACTGTAAAAACGCAGCACAGAGCATATCCGACGTTGCCGACGAACGCGAGGTCATGATAATTTCGGAGTTGTACTTAAATTCACGCATCGGCGAAAGCAGCTTTTCATCGGATTACGCCGCAGCAGACAAAGAAAAGCTCAACACGGTATACACGCATTTAAACGCACTT
>CAZCJU010000120.1:0-1806 GCA_964498965.1 uncultured Lachnospiraceae bacterium | reverse complement strand
CATAAACGAACCTACGGCTGCGGCATTGGCATACGGTGTAGACAAGGAGAACTCCGAGCAAAAGGTTCTCATATTCGACTTGGGCGGCGGTACATTCGACGTTTCGGTACTTGAAATAAGCGACGGTGTCGTTGAAGTTCTCGCAACTGCCGGAAACAACCGTTTGGGCGGCGATGACTTCGACAACAGAGTAATAGACTGGATGGCGGAAACTTTCAAAAAAGAAAACGGCATTGACCTGCGTAACGATAAGATGGCAATGCAAAGACTTAAGGAAGCCGCAGAAAAAGCGAAGATCGAGCTTTCCGGCATGATGAGTACAAATATCAATTTGCCCTTTATCACGGCGGACGCAACGGGTCCCAAGCACTTTGACGCAACGCTCACACGTGCGAAATTCAATGAGCTGACGGCAGATCTCGTTGAGGCGACGATGGGACCGAGTAAGCAAGCACTTTCCGATGCCGGTCTTTCGGCTTCGGAAATCAGCAAGGTGCTTCTCGTCGGCGGTTCGACGCGTATTCCCGCCGTTCAGGAAGCGGTTAAAAATCTTACCGGCAAGGAGCCGTTCAAGGGTATAAACCCCGATGAATGCGTTGCCATAGGTGCGGCTATTCAGGGCGGTGTACTCGGCGGAGATGTAAAGGATATTCTTCTTCTCGACGTTACTCCCCTTTCTCTCGGAATCGAAACGCTCGGCGGCGTATTTACGAGAATAATCGATCGTAACACCACCATTCCGGTAAAGAAAGCACAGGTATTCTCGACGGCAGCCGACGGTCAAACTTCGGTTCAGATCCACGTTTTGCAGGGTGAAAGAGAAAGAGTTACGGACAACACGACTCTCGGTCAGTTCAATCTTGACGGAATCGCTCCCGCACCCAGAGGCGTACCGCAGATCGAGGTAACGTTCGATATAGATGCGAACGGTATAGTAAACGTTTCGGCGAAGGATAAAGGCACCGGCAAAGAGCAACACATAACCATTACTTCATCGTCCAACATGAGCAAAGAGGACATCGAAAAGGCGGTCAAGGATGCCGAAAAATTCGCAGAGGAGGACAAAAAATTCAAAGAAGCCGTTGAAACAAAGAACGGAGCGGAGAATTTGATCTTCCAATGCGAAAAAGCGATGAGCGAAAGTGCAGACAAGATATCCGACGAGGAAAAGAACGAAGTAAATGTCGAGATAGAGAAGCTCAAGGAAACCGTTAAAAACGGTGACACCGAAGCGATCAAGGCAGGCACCGAATCGTTGCAGAAATCGTTCTACAAGATAGCCGAGAGGCTTTATCAGCAGGCAGGCGGCACGGAGGGTACCGATGCAAGCGGTGCTACGGGCGGTCAAAACGCCGACGGTAGCTACAATGCGGATTTCACGGATAAAACAGGCGAATAAACCCAATCGGAATAACGGATCGGGCGGGTTGATTCGGTCTAAGTAAAAAATACACAAAAAGTACCTGCACAGATAACAACGCAGGTAGTTTTTGTGTATTACGACTTTTTAACATTCACGTCCGATCGCATCGATCATTACCGTATATTTACATTAATTCCGATGTATGGCTGATATGACATTCATATCAAAACAAAAAACGAAAAGAGATTCGATATGGCAGAGCAAAAACGAGATTATTACGAGGTTCTTGGCGTGTCTAAGGGAGCCTCGGAGGACGAATTGAAAAAGGCCTACCGCAAGCTTGCCAAGCAAAATCACCCGGATTTGCACCCCGGCGATGCCGAGGCGGAAGCCCGGTTCAAAGAGGTCAATGAGGCCTATGAAGTCCTTTCTGACAAGGATAA
>CAZCJU010000119.1:0-1887 GCA_964498965.1 uncultured Lachnospiraceae bacterium | reverse complement strand
GGATCGCATTGACGTTCGATGACGGTCCGCACAACAAATATACCGAACAGATCCTCGATATATTGGACAAATACGGTGTCAAGGCAACGTTTTTTGTCATCGGCTGTAATGCCGTACAGCGTCCCGACACGGTAAAAGCCGTATATGAGCGAGGGCATGAAATAGGAAATCACACCTACAGTCATCCTCATCTTTCGTCCTGCACCTGCGAAAAGCTGAGCGAGGAAATGAAAAAAGCCTCCGAGGTCATTTACGACATCACGGGGCAAAATCCCACGCTGTTCAGACCCCCGGAAGGCAAATGCACGCCGGAGGTCGTAAAATGTGCGAGAAGCAACGGATACAAGGTAATACTGTGGAGCATTGATACGAGAGATTGGAGTCACCCGTCGTCAGATAAAATAGTATCGGAAATATGCAAAAACGCAAAAGGCGGTGATATCATACTGTTTCACGATTTCATAACTCCCGACACGCCCACACCGCAGGCTTTAGACACCATAATACCGATTTTGCAGTCGAGAGGCTTTGAATTTTGCCGTGTTTCGGAGCTTATAGGAGCTTGAAAATATCGCTCCAGCGTTTTTTGAAGTCGTCTGTCGAGATATCGGGTAAAAAACCTGCACGCAGATAGCTTTTGATTGCGGGAATACGGAAATCGTCGGTGGTAAGATAGGCTTCCGTCATTCCCGCATCTATCAGCGTATTTACGGCAATGTCGTTCATCGCCGTACCTATTCCCAAGCCTCTGTGTTCCGGTTTGCACGCTACCATATGTATGTAGCCCTCTTTTTTTTCGTAATCGCATATGACAGTCAGTGTTGCAGCAGCTTCATTGCCTTTTTTTACAAAAAACACTTTATCGTTTTCGTATTTTCCGTATTCGTTAAGACAATGCTCGAAAAATTCTCTGTCCATAAGCCGTTCCGTAAGACCGTACCGAACTATATCGAGCCATTTATTTCTGTACTCGTCGCTCCCGTCGAAGCATGCAACGGAATACCCGTTCGGCAATTCTACATCACATTTTTTCGTATCGTCGAAGCGATACCATCTCATTATCAGCTGTTGCATAAAGCGATCCTCCGATTCAGTGTAAAAATTGTATCATATCGGTGTAAACAAATCAATACAAAATTCTTATTCGTTTTGTTACAACATTTTTTGTGCAGCTTGTAAAAAGGCAACGAAAATTCCGTTGCCCCTTAAATATGTTTTTTAACTATGTTTCTTAACTCAAGTGCCAGCTCGTGCTTACGCCGCTTTTGAGTAAATCGAAGCTTTCACCATCACTTGTGTAGTAGTAACTGTGCGTGGAATTTCCGTCATAACTCTCCATGCCGATAGTTTCATAATATGCCTTGCTGCCCGATACATAGAAACTGTCAACATTTTCGGCGATCTTCTTTGCAGTTTTGCCGTCAAAACTGTATAATGTAGCGTGTTCATCAATATAGAACAGCTTACCGTTTTGCATCATACCTTCAATTCTGTCGACATCGTCAGCTATCCTAACCTTATTTTTACCGTCTACACTGCTATAGTATAAACTATCATTTTCATCTATATAATATATGTACGAAGAATCACTTGATATGCGGAAGCTGTATGTTTTTTTCAAATCATCGCAAATCGTTATAGGATTACCCGATCCGTCTTTCTCTGTGAAAAGACGATAATTTACGTTGTAAATATTCTCAACGAATTTTACATACACCAATGTTTTCCCGTCGGCACTGAGTTCGGCGTTATAAACATTGCTTTTGATTTTGGCGATTTTGCATTTTTCGCCTATCTTATATACGCTATCATTTTCTGCAAGTAAGTACGAACCGACAAAGCTCTTCAGCGATATAATAGAAGAAGAATAGGAATATGTGTACGTTG
>CAZCJU010000118.1:0-1964 GCA_964498965.1 uncultured Lachnospiraceae bacterium | reverse complement strand
AATGGGAATGCAGTTGAAAGTAGAGTTTTGTCCTGCAAGCCGTTAAAAGTCGATTCGCCGATTGGTTTGTGCAATCTTACCAATCGGCGAAATTTTCTTTTATACTATCAGCATCGTAGAGGCGATGCTTATTGTATAGAAACTTTTCGATCGGCAATTTGCTTTTTGCAGGGGCAAAATCGGTATCGATTTCGAGATTGTACCTTAATAAACGGACGGAGTGTGAGATTTACACGTTATTTCGGTGACGATAAGCTTGAAAACGTATGTACCGTCAAGCTCTGCGGATTCGAAATGCGGCTCGGCTGTCGGTGCGTAGTGCTTTATTATCGAAGCCAAGCCCGCCGTTTTTTCTTCACGGCTCTGCATTGCGACGGCAAAGCCTTTTCCCATTATGCTCTGATAAAAAAACGAGTATTCGCACGCCGATTCGCCTTTTTGCAGGCAATGACCCGTATCCATTTCAAAGACCACCGTGGCTTGTTGCGAAAGAAGCGTCAGCTTCCTGCCGCTGTTCGCACAGTGAAAATACAAAATGATTTCGTTTCCGATTTTTTCGATCCCGAAATTCATCGGTACGATGTATGCTTCTTTGCCGTCCGTAAGTCCTATTCGACAGCAATCGCATTTGTTTGCAATCTCGAATATTTTTTCGGTATCCGTTATTTCGCGATCCTTTCTTCTCATGTGACCTCCAAGACCGTTTTTGTTCAGTATAGCTCAAAACGTGCCGATTGTCAAGTGCGAACGCATACTTTATATTGACGATAAAGTAAATAAAAATTCATATACATTTTGTTGGATTAATATGTTGACAAGAGTCGAATTTCCTGTTATAATGCATCATGTACAGTTGTATTAGAGCAATAAAACGTACTATGTCTGAAAGGCAGGAAGATTAAATGGATATCTTTTCCGTTATAACCTTGTTCGGAGGCTTGGCGTTCTTTTTATACGGTATGAATGTCATGTCCGACGGTCTTGAAAAAAGTGCCGGAGGTAAGCTCGAAAAGAGCCTGACAAAGGTGACGAACAACAGGTTTACGGCTATATTTTTCGGTGCCGTGTTGACGGTGGCGGTCCAATCCTCGTCTGCGGTCACGGTAATGCTCGTCGGACTTGTAAACTCCGGCATACTTGAGTTTTCCCAAACTCTCGGAGTTATGATGGGTTCGAATATCGGCACGACGCTGACGGCGTGGATATTGAGCTTGTCCGGAATAGCGAGTGACTCCGACTGGATAAGATTGCTGAAGCCCGAAAACTTTTCGCTTATATTCGCACTTGTCGGAATAATCATGACGATGATATGCAAGCAGCAGAAAAAGAAGAGCATAGGTTCGGTGCTTATCGGCTTTGCGGTGCTTATGTTCGGTATGGAGCTGATGTCGGGTGCTATGGAGCCGCTCGGCGAAATGCCCGAATTCAAAAGCATACTTACCGCATTTGAAAACCCCATTCTCGGTGTCGTGGTCGGTACGGTGTTTACGGGAATAATTCAAAGCTCGGCGGCATCCGTCGCCATTTTACAGGCACTTTCGATGACCGGCGGTATTACCTACGGTATGGCGATACCGATCATCATGGGGCAAAATATCGGTACGTGTGTAACGGCTCTTCTTTCGAGCATAGGTGTAAACAAAAATGCGAAAAGAGTTGCGGTGGCACATATAACTATCAAAACGATGGGTATGCTTGTATGTCTTATCCCGTTTTGTGTGGGTGATCTGATATTCGATTGGGCATTTACGAATAATTACATAAATCCGTTTATGATAGCCGTGGTGCATAGTGCATTCAATATCATAACTACGATAATATTCGTGCCGTTCTTGAAGCAGATCGATAAGCTGATACGTAAAATGGTTCCCGATAAGGAGAACAGAAAAAACGAAGAGGTTATCCTCGATGAAAGACTTCTCACTATCCCGTCGATGGCGGTAAAGCGTTCGTTTGACACCGCA
>CAZCJU010000117.1:0-2231 GCA_964498965.1 uncultured Lachnospiraceae bacterium | reverse complement strand
AACGTCGAATGTACCGCCGCCCAAGTCGAATATGAGAACCTTTTGCTCGGAGTTTTCTTTATCTACACCGTATGCCAGTGCCGCCGCCGTAGGCTCGTTGATAATTCTCTTTACTTCAAGTCCGGCTATCTTGCCGGCATCCTTCGTTGCCTGACGCTGTGCGTCGGAGAAGTATGCGGGAACGGTGATGACAGCTTCCGATACGGTCGTACCGAGATACGCTTCGGCATCTGCCTTGAGCTTTTGAAGTATCATAGCCGAGATCTCTTGAGGCGTGTAGCTCTTGCCGTCGATGGAAACCTTTTTCGCAGTTCCCATATCTCTCTTGATCGACATTACCGTTTTGTCGGGGTTCGTTATTGCCTGTCTTTTTGCGACGGCACCGACAAGTCTTTCGCCTGTTTTCGAAAACGAAACAACCGAAGGGGTCGTTCTCGCACCCTCGGGATTGGGTATTACCGTAGGCTCGCCGCCCTCAAATACCGCAACGCACGAGTTAGTCGTACCGAGATCTATACCGATTATTTTTCCCATTGTTAATTCCTCATTTCCGTATATAAAAAATATTTTTATTTCTGTATTAATGTTTCGGTGCAATAATGCTTCAATTGGCTACCTTTACCATGGCGTAGCGTATTACCTTGTCGCCACGCTTGTAACCCTTTTGAAATACTTCGCAAATTACGTTTTCGCCGTAATTTTCGTCCTCAATGTGCATTACCGCACTGTGAATGTTCGCATCGAACTCGTCACCCGCCGCTCCGAACTGCTCGACACCGAGCTTTTTCAGAGTTTGAACGAAGCTTGTAAGGATCATTTCAAGTCCGCTCTTGCTTTCCTCACTTGCAGCGTAATCCACTGCACGCTCGAGATTGTCGAATACCGGCAACAGCTCGTTTACGACATCCGCACAACAGCTTGAATAAATGCCCTCGCTTTCCTTTGCACTTCGCTTTTTGAAATTGTCGAATTCGGCAAGAAGCCTTAAATACTTGTCGTTTATTTCGTTTTTATCCGCTTGAGCCTGCTCAAGCTTTTTCGTAAGGGACTTGCATTCGGCTTTCGCCTGTTCGCATTCCTTTTTCAATGCGTGCTTTTCTTTCTTTGTAGGCTCGCATTCGGGCTGTACGGCGGCTTCGCTTTCTTCTTGTATCTCCGTTTCGCCGACCGTCGCTTCGTCAAGCTCTTCTTTCTTTTCTTCGTTCATTCGCCGTTATCTTCTCCTTTGCTATCCGTTGTGCCGTTCGGCGGCTTTAATTGCCGTGCCGGCTCATCATCCATCATCTCCGAAATGCTGTCGGCAAGGTATTTCACCATTGCGACGACCTTTGAATACTCCATTCGCCTCGGGCCTATTACGCCTATAGCACCGACCACCTTGCCGCCGACGGTAAGCTTTTGAAGTATCATCGACGAGTCGGCAACTATGGATTCCGCGTCCTCGCCGCCGATGTATATGCTCATATCGTCGCTTTCCGTGCTTTCCACAAGTTGCATGATGTCGTCCTTGTTTTCGAGAGCGTTTAAAAGCTTTCTCAGCTTTTTGATATCGGTAAACTCCGGATATTCCAAAAGCCTGTCGACACCCTCAAGTTTAAGCTCACCCTCATCTCGGCTGTTGCATACCTCGTATACCGCCTTTACTACGGGCGAGATAAGGAAATCGTGAATGCCCATGTCCGTTTCCATCTTCATTATCAGAGGAAGCGTTATTTTGTCTGAAGCGACGGAAGCTATGGTGTTGTTGAGTACACCGCAAAGACGGTTCAAAATATCGTCGTTTATATCGAAAGGTGCATGGATATATTTCGATTTTACCGTTCTGTCGCTCATTATCATGCTCAAAACGTAATTTCGCTCATCGACGAATACCGTTTTAAAGCATTCCACCGTGCATTGTGACGGTCGCGGCTTGACAGCCAAAGCGGTGTAATTCGTCATGGAAGCTATAAGCTTGCCCGCCGCATGCAGGATCTTGTCAAGTTCCGCCATACGCATCGATTGCATGTGGTTCAACTCTTCCAACTCCTGTGCAGTCAGGGAATATGCCTGCATCAAAGCGTCCACATAGAAGCGGTAGCCCAGCTTCGACGGAACTCTGCCTGCGGATGTGTGCGGCTGAAGCAAATAGCCCATCTCCTCAAGCTCGCTCATCTCGTTTCTGACTGTTGCCGACGAGTATCTTATTCCTCCCTCGGAGGTCAAATACTTTGAACCTAAGGGTTCGCCGT
>CAZCJU010000116.1:0-2394 GCA_964498965.1 uncultured Lachnospiraceae bacterium | reverse complement strand
ACCGTCGGATATACCTATAAAAACAAGTCCGACCGGTTTTTTGTCGCTTCCGCCGCCGGGTCCCGCTATTCCCGTGACCGACACGGCGATATCGGCACCGAAGTTCCGTTTCGCTCCCTCTGCCATCTGTTTCGCACATTCGCAGCTCACCGCACCGTCCAGCTTCAAAACCGTTTTGTCGACACCGAGAAGTTTTTCCTTGATATCATCGGCATAAGAAACGATGCCGCCGTCGAAAACCTCGCTCGCACCGGGTATATCCGTCATCAGCTTTGACAAAAGCCCGCCGGTACAGCTTTCCGCAAAGGTTATCTTCAAATGATTTTCTTTTAAATACTCATATATTTTTTCGAACATTTTTTCACTTCCGCAATACAGCTTCAAACGATTTTAACTCAAATTCGCTATATTTTCAAGCATTTTTCAAGCATATAATGTAAATATTTGTTCGGTGGCAAAAAGCGTCGGACGAATGTCCAACGCTTTTTGCTACCCAATATTCGTATCCGTTCTCGACGGTACGTCAAGCTCTTCCGACACATATGCACCGTTTTTTTTGCGTTGCCGTACACATTCGGTCAATAGATATTCTATTTGACCGTTCACCGATCTGAAATCGTCCTCCGCCCACGCCGCTATTGATTCATACAATTTCGCAGAAAGACGAAGCGGTATCTGTTTTTTCGCGTTTTCATTCATGATCGCCTCGATCAATAAAGACTGCCCGAATTTACGATCGGTTGTGCGTCCTTGTTTCCGCAAAGCACAACGAGCAGATTCGACACCATTGCCGCCTTTCTTTCTTCATCAAGCTCGATCGTCTTGTTTTCGCTCAGGCGTGCGAGTGCCATTTCGACCATTCCGACCGCTCCGTCAACTATCATTTTTCTCGCATCGACTATTGCGGATGCCTGTTGACGCTGGAGCATAACGGCGGCGATCTCCGTGGCGTATGCGAGATATGTTATTCTCGCTTCTATCACTTCTATTCCCGCCTCGTCCACTCTCGACTGTATCTCCTTCTGTATTCTGGACGCAACGATCTCGCTTGAGCCTCTCAAACTTCCGTCATCTGCGATGCCGTCACCCGTCGTATCCACGTTGGGAGCTACGTCGTAAGGATAGATACGAACTACGTTTCTCAATGCACTGTCGCATTGGAGCGATAAAAACTCCTTGTAGTTATCCACATTGAACGCCGCCTTTGCGGTATCCACCACGCGCCATGTGACCGCAATACCTATCTCCACCGGATTACCCAAGCAATCGTTGATCTTTTGTCTGTTATTATTTAAAGTCATTATTTTAAGCGACATTTTTTTGCTTTCGGGAATATTTATCTGCTGACCGTCCGCACTCGTTCCCGTTTTTAGCGTCTGAACATCGCCGCTTTGATTCAATTTCGTGTTCGCGCCCGGATTTACGGCAACGCAAAACGGGTTTACCCAATGAATACCGTGCGTTTTAAGAGTTCCGTAATAAACGCCGAACAGCGTAAGCACAAGTGCTTCGTTGGGCTTCAATATCCGCAAGCCGATAAAAATTATCACAGAAAATATCGCAAATATTACGGACAGAGCAAGCGTGATACCGCCCCAAGATTTACCGTCCTCAAGCAGCATCGCACTTAAAACAATACCTCCGATGCACGCAAGCAGGAACAATGCATTGCATATAAGTATCGGCATACCGTTTTTCGCTTTTAAAATTTTTTCTTCCATGTTATTTTTCTCCCCTCGTTTACTTGATATCAATATGATATCACAAAAATTTCATTTTGTCAATACCGATTCGGAAAAATTTTCCGCAGAGCTTCATTTTTTTCAATTGATCCGAAATGCATATCGCAAATCGTGTTATCGCACTTGACGGCAAAGTCAATGAATATGTGCGAAATTTGCACGGTTTCGAACGAGTAAGCAAATTATGAACAAAGCCAAGAGAGGAATATATTTTCCAAATATGAGGAATCGAGTAAACAACGAAATTGCTTATCGGTTATGCCGCCCTTAAAGGAAGTAACACTTGTTTTCACCAGGCTTGCAACCATACCTTCCAATGTTTCCAAATTATCACCCTCATCATTCTTCTCAAATGTTCATCTATGCTTTTAAGTTTTTGTTTCATTGAGCCTATTCGGAAGTAGTTTATCCGGTCTCTCGTTATGCTACGGCTTCTATTGGTGGTGGTTGGATTGTCGCTGATTACTGGTGGGAGCGCTCGCCGTACGTTAGCAACACCACGTCCTTCATGTATGTGAACAGCACTGGCAGCCCGGGCTACAGCCTTGCCTATACCACGCTTGCGGTTTGTCCCTGCTTCTCCATCTAATAGCGAAGTGCAATAACCCATCGGTCAACAAAACCGGTGGGTTGTTATTATATCTGCCGGCGG
>CAZCJU010000115.1:0-2422 GCA_964498965.1 uncultured Lachnospiraceae bacterium | reverse complement strand
AAGTCGAAAAAATTTGCACTTGCCGATGTGGATATACATATCAAGTCGGGTATGACTGTCGGTATTATCGGCGGTACGGGTACAAGCAAATCGTCGTTTGTTCAACTGATCCCCCGTTTGTATGACGTGAGCGAAGGAACGGTACTTGTCGGCGGTACGGACGTTCGGGAATATGACCTTGTAACCTTGCGTGATAACGTAGCAATGGTATTGCAAAAGAATATGCTCTTTTCGGGGACGATAAAAGAAAATCTGCGTTGGGGTAACGAGAACGCTACCGATGAAGAAATACGTGAAGCCTGCGTTTTGGCGCAAGCCGACGAATTTGTTTCCGCATTCCCCGACGGATACGATACCTATATCGAGCAAGGCGGCGCAAACGTTTCGGGTGGACAGAAGCAAAGACTTTGTATTGCAAGAGCTTTACTGAAAAAGCCGAAAATCTTGATACTTGACGATTCCACGAGTGCGGTCGATACCAAAACGGACGCATTGATCCGCAAAGGCTTTAAGGAATTTATCCCCGAAACGACAAAAATAATTATTACACAGCGTATTTCTTCCGTAGAAGAAGCGGATATGATTATTGTTATGGACGGAGGAAAAGTTTCCGATGTGGGAACACACGATGAATTGTTAAAAACGAATGTTATATACAGAGAAATTTACGAACAGCAAACACAAGGGAGGGATGCAGAATGAAAAAGACAAAGCAAAATAAAAATGTTCTCTTCCGCCTTATCTCAAAATTGATGAGAGCATATCCCGTTCTGATCCCTATTACGATTATCTGTATCGTGATAGGTGCGTTCACATCGGCAATTCCCGCGATTTTTCAGCAACAGGTTATTGCCGATATTGAAACTTGGGTTTCAACGGGCGATTGGGCGTCAGCCGCAAAAGTGATCATTCCGAAAGTTGCTATTTTGGCGGGGTTATATGTATTATCGCTTGTGGCAATTACGGCTTACACACAGCTAATGGCGTACATATCGCAGGGATTTTTACATAAGTTGCGTTGCGAAATGTTCTGCAAAATGCAAAATCTTCCCATTAAGTATTTCGATTCCACCAAACACGGCGATATTATGAGCTATTACACGAACGATATTGATACTTTGCGACAGTTGATTGCGCAAGCCTTGCCCGCATTGTTGCAAGCAATTATTCTGATCGTGTGTGTTTTCTGCATTATGATATATTACAGCGTTTGGCTGACGCTTGTTGTTTTGCTCGGCGTTGCCGTTATGTTGCTTGTAACGAAAAAAGTCGGAAGCGGCTCAACGAAATTCTTTGTCCGTCAGCAAAAATCGCTCGGTAAAGCCGAGGGTTTCATTCAAGAGATGATGAACGGGCAAAAGGTTATTAAGGTATTCAATCACGAAAAACATTGCCGTGCCGATTTCAGAAAAATAAACGACGAATTGTACAGCGATAATTTCAAGGCAAATGCTTACGCTAACATATTAAGCCCGATCATTCAAAATATAGGCAATGTCCTTTACGTCTTGGTCGCAATCGTCGGTGGCGTAATATTTCTTGCGAATGTTCCCAATATCGGACTATCCGCTTTGATTGCAGAATCAGTCGGCATTTTGACAATTGATATTATTATTCCGTTTTTGAGTATGGCAAAGCAGTTTACGGGTAACGTCAATCAAGTTGCACAGCAGATCAACTCCATAGCAATGGCGGCGGCTGGTGCGGAAAGAATTTTTTCCGTGATAGACAGAGAGTCCGAAGCCGATGACGGATATGTTACGCTTGTCAATGCCGAGATATACGAAGACGGAAATATTACGGAATGTGCAAAGCATACGGAAAAATGGGCGTGGAAACACCCACATCACGACGGAACGCTGACCTATACGGAACTGAAAGGCGATATTCGTATGGTCGAAGTTGATTTTTCCTACGATCCCGGCAAACAGATTTTGCATAATGTCAGCGTATATGCCGAGCCCGGTCAAAAAGTTGCGTTTGTCGGCTCTACGGGCGCGGGAAAAACAACGATTACAAACTTGTTCAACCGCTTTTATGATATTGAGGA
Organism: uncultured Lachnospiraceae bacterium; assembly: GCA_964498965.1. GTDB lineage: Bacteria > Bacillota > Clostridia > Oscillospirales > CAG-272 > CAZCJU01. Next base: position 372 of record CAZCJU010000115.1, on the reverse strand, counting down.
CGGTAAAATCCGCTATGACGGTATCAATATCAATAAAATCAAGAAAAACGATCTTCGCCGTTCTCTCGGACTCGTTCTGCAAGACACGAACTTGTTTACGGGAACGGTAATGGACAATATCCGTTACGGAAAGTTAGACGCAAGTGATGAAGAATGTATCGCCGCCGCAAAATTGGTCGGAGCCGATGATTTTATTTCCCGTCTGCCCGAAGGCTATGAAACGCCGCTTCTTCATAACGGCGAAAATCTTTCGCAGGGACAAAGACAGATGATTGCGATTGCACGTGCTGCCGTTGCCGATCCGCCCGTTATGATTTTGGACGAAGCGACATCTTCTATCGACACGAGAACGGAACAAATCGTTCAAAACGG
>CAZCJU010000114.1:0-2431 GCA_964498965.1 uncultured Lachnospiraceae bacterium | reverse complement strand
CGCGCATACCGACGGATTTGACACGGGTGCGGGCGACCAAGGCCTGATGTTCGGCTACGCCTGCAATGAAACTAAGGAGCTTATGCCGCTCCCCATATCGCTTGCACACAAAATGGCAAAGCGACTCACACAGGTAAGAAAGGACGGAGTACTTACATATCTCCGTCCCGACGGAAAAACTCAGGTGACCGTCGAGTATGACGGCGACACCCCTGTAAGACTTGATGCCGTTGTCGTATCTTCCCAGCACGACGAGGACGTATCGCTCGAGGTGATACGCAAGGACATTATCGAACAGGTGATAATGCCCGTTGCTGGCGAGCTTATCGACGGCGACACAAAAATATTCGTAAATCCCACAGGCAGATTCGTTGTCGGCGGCCCTATGGGCGACACCGGATTGACGGGCAGAAAAATAATCGTCGATACTTACGGCGGATATTCTCGTCACGGCGGCGGTGCTTTTTCGGGCAAAGACCCGACCAAGGTTGATCGCTCGGCTGCTTACGCCGCAAGATACCTTGCGAAAAACGTAGTTGCGGCAGAACTTTGCACAAAATGTGAGGTTCAGATTGCCTACGCTATCGGCGTAGCGAAACCCGTTTCGGTATTAGTCGAAACGTTCGGTACGGCAAAAATACCCGAGGAAGAGATCTCTCGTAGGCTTCTTGAACACACCGACCTTCGTCCCGGTGCGATAATCGACAAATTCAAGCTTCGCTCACCCATATACGCACAGCTGTCCGCATACGGTCACATGGGACGCGAAGATCTCAACGTGCCGTGGGAAAAGCTTGATTTGGCACCTCTTTTGAAATGAACGTACCCGAAGAAGAAAAACTCGACCGTCTTGACGGTACAGTTGAGCATATAATATATGCGAACAACGAAAACGGATATTCTGTTGTCAAAATATCGCTTCCCGACGATACCGAGATGACTATCGTCGGGGTTCTTCCCTATATTGCCGAGGGTGAAACAGTCAGTGCTTACGGCAATTACATCACACACCCGAAATTCGGGCGGCAGTTTTCGGTAGAATATTACGAAAAGCAGTTGCCCAAAACCGAAAGTGCGATCCTCAAATATCTTTCCTCACGCACGATAAAAGGCATCGGTCCCATGAGTGCGAAGAAGATAGTCGAACACTTCGGAGCGGACACCTTCGACATCATCGAAAATCACCCCGATATGCTTGCGGACATTAACGGCATTACACCGGCGAAAGCGAAAAGCATCGGCGACGACTTCAAAAAACAGCACGGAATGCGTTCGGTCATCATGTTTTGCCGCGATTTTTTCGGAATGACGACATCGGTGAAAATTTACAAAAAATGGGGTACTTCGTCAGTCGATCTAATAAAAGCGAACCCGTATCTGCTGTGCGACGAGGATTTCGGCATCGGTTTCGACAAGGCGGACAAGATCGCACGCTCGGTCGGCATAAGCAAGACCTCGTCGGAACGGATACAAGCCGGAATAAAATACGTTTTATCGCATAATGCAAATCAAAACGGACACACGTACTTGCCGGAGGATAAGCTGATAAGCACCTCGCGTGAGCTTTTAGGCACAGAACAAGATGAAACGGAGGACGCACTTCAGGTTTTATGCGACACCATGGGTGTCGTTCGTCAAAAGCTCGGCTCTCGTCGGGTGATATATTTGAAAAAGTACTACGACGCCGAGAAATACGTTGCCGAAAAGCTCACATTGATAGACGAAAAAAGTCTTTCGCTCGGCACGGAAAATGTCAAGCACACGATAGATCTTATCGAGCTTAACGAAAACATAAAATACGCACCCATGCAACGAGAAGCCATAGTTTCCGCACTCGATTGCGGCGTTATGATACTGACGGGCGGTCCCGGCACGGGAAAAACGACGATAATCAAAGCACTTATCAAAATATTTTCCGAGCTTGGCTTCAAAATCGCCCTGACGGCACCGACGGGCAGAGCCGCCAAACGAATGAGCGAAGCGACGAGTTGCGAAGCTAAGACCATACACCGACTGCTTGAAATGAATTACGGCAACGGCGATTCGATGAAATTTATGCGTTGCGAATCGAATTTGCTCGACGAAAACGTAATAATCGCCGATGAAGCGTCGATGATAGATATTCTGCTCATGCAATCGCTTTTAAAAGCTATAAAGCCTGGGGCAAAGCTGATATTGATAGGCGACTGCGATCAGCTTCCATCGGTCGGAGCGGGCTATGTGCTAAACGACATAATCGCCTCCGAACGCTTTGCAACCGTTCAATTAAAAGAAATTTTCCGTCAGGCAAGCAAAAGCCTTATCATAACAAACGCACACGCCATAAACAACGGAAAATATCCGGATCTGACCGCAAAAAACAACGATTTTTTCTTTATTCAATGCAACGATGAAGAAAAAGTTGCCGCAATAGTCGCCGATCTTTGCAAGC
>CAZCJU010000113.1:0-2630 GCA_964498965.1 uncultured Lachnospiraceae bacterium | reverse complement strand
AAGCGAAATGCACACAACACCCGGTTATCTTGCGAAGCGACGCAAGCGAAAAGACCTGAAATCCGCCGCTGTCCGTCAGCACCGGTCTGTCCCAATTGAAAAACTTATGGATTCCGCCGAGATCACGTATAACGTCATCTCCGGGACGCAAATGCAAATGATAAGTGTTCGACAGCTCTATTTGGCAACCGAGCTGTTTCAGATCCATTGTGGAAATACCGCCCTTTATCGTGGCACACGTTCCGACATTCATAAAAACGGGGGTTTGTGCCATGCCGTGAACCGACGTAAACTCACCCCGTCGTGCCGCACCGTTTTGTTTTATTACCTTAAACAAACTTAAAAGCTCCTTTTGACTGTCTTTTGATATTCGTGCAAATTAAAAGCCTCCGCATATTCGAATCTTCCCTCGAGGCCTCTTACACGCATAAGAGCCGAATAATATTCCTTGTATTTGAATGAGCTGCTGTTTACGGCGAACCAATGTGTATCTATCGCTTTTTTCCAAAGTTCGAAGCCCTCGGGAGAAACCTCCATATATGTGTACGGTACAAAGCCGTCGGCATCCTCCCAATTTTCAGCCATAAAAACGGGGGCGAAATGTCTGTCGTATTCCGTTTTTACCGATGCCAGACCCGCCAGCTGTTGAGCCTCGTAAACAAGCACATTGCACATACGATGATCTCTGTGCATTGAATTTTTCCAATGCGTCATAATAAATTCGGGCTTGTACTTGCGTATGATGTCGCAAAGCAAATATCTTGCCTCGACGGTATTTTCAAGCTCGCAGTCGCAGTACGGAAGAACCACAGCCTCGCCGCCGAGCATTTCGGCAAACGCTTTTGCTTCATTTTCCTTTTGCACCCTGTAATCCTCCATGCTCACTCCGACGGGATTTCCTCTTTCTCCGCCCGTCGCACCGACCGTTACGACCTTGTAGCCTTTAAGGGCAAGTGTCGCAAGCACGCCGCCGCAAGTCAGCTCGGCATCTCCTACGTGGCCACCGACAGCCATTACGCATTTTTGCCTGTTATCCGATGTATTAGACATATCATGTTTCCTTTCCGAACGCCTGTATTCCGAGTTAATTATACACATTTTTTGCATTCGTGTCAATATAAACGGCGAATAAATAAAATTTTTTAGTTATATTATAAATATCTCCCAAAACACGGTTGAAATTTTCCCGTAAATATGCTACAATGTATGAGTATGAATAAATAACATGAGGTATAACGATGATAACAACGACAAACGTATCGCTTCGCTACGGCGGAAGAACGCTGTTCGCAAACGCAGATCTTTCTTTTTCGAAGGGCAACTGCTACGGCATAATCGGTGCAAACGGTGCGGGCAAGTCTACTTTTCTCAAAATATTGTCGGGCGAGCTTGAGCCGTCAACAGGCGAGGTGTTTATCACTCCGGGTGAACGTATTTCGATACTTAAGCAGGACCACTTCGCATACGACGAATACACCGTGCTTCGCACCGTGCTTATGGGGAATCCGGAGCTTGTACAAATAGAGGACGAAAAAGAGGCTCTTTACGAAAAAGAGGAAATGACGGACGAGGACGGAATGCGTCTGTGTGAGCTTGAAGAACGATATGCCGAGCTTGACGGCTACAGTGCCGAAAGCGATGCGGAAATATTACTTAACGCTTTGGGAATAACGAACGAACTTCATTACGCCAAAATGGCGGATCTGAACGGTGAAATAAAGGTAAAAGTGCTTTTGGCACAGGCTCTTTTCGGAAATCCCGATATATTGCTCATGGACGAGCCGACGAACCACCTCGATTTGAGAACCATATCGTGGCTCGAGGATTTTTTGGTCGATCTCGACAGCATAGTTATAGTCGTTTCTCATGACCGTCACTTTTTGAATAACGTCTGCACGCATACGGTCGATGTCGATTTCGGAAAAATAACGATGACCGTCGGCAACTACGATTTCTGGTACGAATACACGCAAATACGTCAAAGACAGCTTAAAGAACAAAACAAGAAAGCCGAGCAAAAAGCAAAAGAACTTTCCGACTTTATCGCACGCTTCTCCGCAAATGCATCCAAATCGAAGCAGGCAACGAGCAGAAAAAGAATGCTCGACGCTCTCGATTTCGCCGATATGCCCGTTTCCTCCCGCCGCTTCCCGTTCGTGGGCTTCAAACCCACGAGAGAAGTCGGAAACGATCTGCTAACGGTCAAAAACATTTCGAAAACCGTCAACGGCAAAAAGGTTTTGGATAACCTAAGCATAACTATTCGCCCCGATGATAAGGTCGCATTCGTGGGTGCCGACGCACTGTCGAGAACAACGTTCTTTAAAATAATCATGGGCGAACTTGAACCCGATGAGGGCAGCTATAAATGGGGCGTAACAACTTCGCAGTCGTATCTTCCGTCAGATAACGGCGAATATTTCGACGGCAGAGATGAAAACCTCATCGATTGGATAAGAGGATATTCGGACCTCGTTTACGAGTCCGATGTCCGTTCTTGGCTCGGACGTATGTTGTTTTCGGGTGACGAAGCCCTAAAGCAGGTCAAAGTTCTGTCCGGCGGTGAGCGTGTCCGTTGTATGCTTTGTAAAATGATGATTTCAGGTGCCAACGTGCTTATACTTGATGAA
>CAZCJU010000112.1:0-2669 GCA_964498965.1 uncultured Lachnospiraceae bacterium | reverse complement strand
GCCCGCACCCGTGTCAAATCCGTCGGTATGCTCGCCGTTTTTCGCTTCAAGACTGCGGTTTACGCCGAGTGCTATGTCGGCACTTTGCTCGTGTATCGAATTTATAACGGCACACGTTTCGCAATCGAATCCGTATTTCGCACGTGTATATCCGATATCGCAGAGTGCTTGACGTGCTACGCCCTGTATATCGACGTAAGCGTCGGCACTGATCTCTCCCATTACGAGAACCATTCCCGTAGTTGCGGTGCATTCGCACGCTACACGTGCATAGGGATCCTGACGTATAAGCTCGTCCAGTATGGAATCCGAGATGCGGTCACAGACCTTATCGGGGTGTCCCTCGGTGACCGATTCGGACGTAAAAAATCTTCTCATATTAAAACCCTCTTTCGCTGAATCGTTTTAAAGTAAAAAGTTCAAGCCGGCAAGAACACCGGTGCAGATCAGCGTGACTATCGCTCCGGCGATGAGTACGCCCAAAAGTATCGAAAGTATAGCATTCCAAAACTTCATTTTCGTGACGCCGGCAACTAATGCTCCCGTCCACGCTCCTGTCATGGGCAATGGGATAGCAACAAAAAGCATGAGTCCGAAAAATTCGTATTTTTGAACTTTCGAGGTGTTTTTCGCTGCCTTTTTTTCGAGCCAACGACCTATTTTCGAAAAATGCTTCGAAGTAACCATCCATTTTATGACCTTGTCTATGAATAATAAAATGAAAGGGATCGGCAAAAGATTTCCCAAACAGCAAAGTATATACGCCCAATACCATTCGATTCCGCCTGCATATGCCGCAGGTATGCCACCTCTTAGCTCAACAATGGGAAGCATCGAAACGAGAAATGCAATTAAATATTTTTTCAAGCCTTTTAACCTCAATAAATGATAATCGGTAGTATTATATCGCATTTGCGTGTCGATTGCAACAGATATTTGTAAAATATTAAAACATATTAAAAAAACCGCACGTAAAGTGCGGAATTTCAGTCGATCAAATGAATTAAACAAATTAAACGAATTTCTTGAACAGCGGCTTTACCGATTTGTATATCAGGGCTGCAATCGCAACATTTATTAAGCATTTGATTATATTGAACGGTACGTTGAACAGCAGAAGTGCCGAAAGTATCGAATTTACACCGGGATATATCTTCCGATACAGCGAAAGTATTACCTCTTCACTCATATTGAATACTCTTATGTATGCGGGATATGTTATAAAATAATTTACGGGGACACTTATGCACGCCATTGCAAATGCACCCGAAAGCCCCGCAAGTATCATGCCTTTTAGATTTTTAAGATGCTTGTATACAATGCCAGTTATGAACGCAAAGCTCGCACTCAACAGAAAATTCGCAAGCTCGCCCGTGCCGCCGGTCTTTGAAAACGGGAAGTTTATAAGGCATTTTATCAAGCTTACGGTAACACCCGAAATCGGCGATATCATTATCGAAGCGAATACTGCGGGTAGATCGGAAAAATCCATTTTGATAAATGACGGCATCACAAAGGTAACGGGAAAATCAAACATCATCAAAACAGCCGAAAGTGCCGCAAGGATTGCCGTTGCGGTCATTCGAAATACGGTTTTCTTATTCATTTTGATCCTTTTCCGCCGAAAAACCGAATACACCCCATAAAGCAAGGGTGTATTCGGGAAACATTGTCTTTCGGCAATTATTTTCTCTCATCCGGACTTTACCGTCGGTCAATGAATTGCCGTAAAACGGCTCACATTGTCAACCGCAAATGCGGCTCGCGGACTGTACCGCCGGTTTGGAATCTCACCGTGTCACCTCACCTCGAAAGGCGGTGAACACCCCTGAAAATAACCGATAGATTATTCAATATTGTTTAATTGCTCCGAAAACGGAATTATTCAACGATCTCGGAAACGACACCGGAACCAACCGTTCTGCCGCCCTCACGGATAGCGAAACGAAGTCCTTTTTCAATAGCGATAGGTGTGATAAGCTCAACCTTCATATCAACGTTATCTCCGGGACGACACATCTCAACACCGTCGGGAAGGTCGATGATACCGGTAACGTCGGTTGTTCTGAAGTAGAACTGAGGTCTGTAGCCCTTGAAGAAAGGCTTTTGACGTCCGCCTTCTTTCTCGGTAAGAACGTATACCTGACCTACAAACTTCGTGTGGGGATGAATGGAGTCGGGCTTACAGATGACCTGACCTCTTTCGATCTCGTTCTTCTGGATACCGCGGAGAAGAAGACCGATGTTATCACCTGCCTGAGCAAGGTCAAGCAGCTTTCTGAACATCTCGATACCCGTAACAACGGTCGATCTCTTTTCGGTCGTAAGACCTACGATCTCAACTGTGTCGGACATCTTAACAGTACCTCTCTCAACTCTACCGGTAGCAACAGTACCACGACCGGTGATGGAGAATACGTCCTCGACAGGCATAAGGAAAGGCATATCCGCTTTTCTGTCGGGCGTGGGAATGAACGAGTCTACAGCGTCCATAAGCTCAAGGATGGAAGCGTAAACGGGATCGTTGATATCGGTGCTTGTCGAGAGAAGTGCTTCTCTTGCAGAACCTCTGATGATAGGCGTATCGTCGCCGGGGAAATCATACTCGTTAAGAAGCTCTCTTACTTCCATTTCAACCAGCTCGAGAAGCTCGGGGTCGTCAACGAGGT
>CAZCJU010000111.1:0-2705 GCA_964498965.1 uncultured Lachnospiraceae bacterium | reverse complement strand
CCAAAACCGCCAGAACCACCGCAACCTATCCCGAAATTAAAACCTATATCAAAGACAAATATAACCGTAAAAACTTATATTTTGATAGTAATAATTACCATTGAAGAAGATCGTACCAGTGCTAAAGGCGGTGTTAGCATTCATGAAGGCTGTGATTACTCCGCTTTGTGGATAGATTTGAACGCTTAAAGTTTATTTTGCACGTAAATATATTTAAGCCTCCGACAAGGAAAATTTCTTGTCGGAGGCTTTGTCATGTTTCGATAAGGTACAGATCAATCGTTAAAGAACTGATCGCCGTAGCCGTAATGCTCGGCAACGTAGTCGACGTCTTTGTCGCCTCTGCCAGAAAGCGTTACGAGTATAGAACCCGTTTTATGCTCTTTGGCGTATCTTATGGCGTATGCAAGTGCGTGTGAGCTTTCAAGTGCGGGAATTATACCCTCGTAGCGTGACAGCATGAAGAATGCCTTTACCGCTTCCTCGTCGCTTGCCGTTACGTAGTTTACACGTCCGCAATCATGCAAGTATGCGTGTTCCGGACCGACTGACGGATAGTCAAGTCCGCTTGCTATCGAATATACGGGTGCGGGCGAGCCGTCCTCACCTTTCAGCATGATACTTTCAAAACCGTGCATGATTCCGGGTGTACCGTACGCCATTGAAGCGGCGTGATCACCCAATTTATTGCTTTTACCGCCCGGTTCTACTCCGTATATCTCAACGGGATCACCTAAAAATGCGGTGAACATTCCGAGAGAGTTCGAGCCTCCGCCGACGCAAGCGGTAACCGCGTCCGGAAGAATACCCGTCATTTCGAGGAATTGCTCTCTGGCTTCGATTCCCACCACCGACTGAAAATCTCTTACCATGAGAGGAAACGGGTGAGGTCCGAGTGTCGAACCGATACAATATATTGCGTCTTGAAATTCTTTTGCGTAAGCGTCAAATGCCGCATCAACGGCTTCTTTCAGCGTCTTAAGACCATGCGTTACCGGAATTACCCTTGCACCGAGCATTTTCATTCTCGTTACGTTCGGCGCCTGTTTTGCGATATCGACCTCTCCCATGTAAATATCACATTCCAAACCGAAATAAGCGGCGGCGGTCGCAAGTGCTACACCGTGCTGTCCCGCACCGGTTTCGGCGATGAGCTTTTTTTTGCCGAGATACTTGGCGAGTAAGCCCTCGCCCATACAATGGTTAAGCTTGTGAGCTCCGGTGTGATTCAGATCTTCGCGCTTTAAGTAGATTTGACATTTTCCTATCTTGTTCGAGAGTCTGTCGCAGTGATAGACGGGCGTTGGACGACCTTGAAATTCCTTCCTGATCCGACGAAGCTCCGCAATGAATTTTGCGGAATGACAGATAGTTTGGTACGCATCGGTGATTTCCTCGAATGCGGGCTTAAGCTCGTCGGAAATATACGCTCCGCCGTAAGGACCGAAACGTCCGTCGGGGGTAGGGAATTCCTTGAGGTAATTTGAAAAATCCTTGTAATTTTTTTGTTGTGCCATTTTTACACTCTTTCTTCCGACAGTGAATTTTTTCTTCCGCAAATAAGTCGGAAAATTGCGGAAATGTGCAAATCCGTGAAAAAGAAAAATGCCCCGATCCGAAGATCAGGACAAGGAATAACCTTGCGGTACCACCTGAATTGACGATAAAACCGTCCACTCAATCACATACTGACATATGTGTTCTGCCGTAACGGGCAGCTGCCGTCGACCATTACTCGCACAAAATGCTTTCCTGTCGCCCTCATAAGTCCATTCACATAAATCATTACTGCAACATCACACCATGCGTCGCTCTCTGTAAGTAAGAGGAAATATGCTACTATTCTTAATCAAAGGTTTGCTTTATGCTTACATTATACACCCGTTTTTGAATTTTGTCAAGAGGGTAAACGCAAAAAACGATAATTTTTTCATGATCGCCTATTTGTCGAAAAAGACGGAGAATACTTACGCATTAATCCGTATATCCGCTCATATTATTTTATGAGGTGATATTTTTGAATAATTATACAACACTTGACGCATTGAAGAATAAAGAGGTCATCAACGTTTGCGACGGGAAAAGATTGGGATTTGTCTGTGACGGTCAGCTCGATCTTCAAAGCGGAAGACTGATTTCCGTAATAGTCCCGGGCGAATGTAATTTCTTGGGAATTAGTCGAGGTGATGATATACTTATACCATGGGAATGCATCGAAAGAATCGGTGACGACATTATCATAGTAAAAGTCCCCGATATGTATCAAAGGTGCGAAAGAGCCAAAAAGCCAAAACGAAAGCTTTGATAAAAGTCAATTAAAGAGCAAATTTACAAAAAGTTAATATATATATATATATATATATATATATATAATTTTATTAAAATTTTATCGGACATAATGCGATGTTACGTCAAAATTTTAAATTCAAAGGAATAAAAAATGAAACTCAAAAAACAAAGAATTTTGTATGCTTGCATGGCGATTTTGCTGTCGCTGTTAATGCTATTGCCGTCGTGTACCGAAAACGAGTTGCCGACGGAAAATAAAAATACAGTTCGAAACTCGGCCGATGAAGACGATGAAAACGATGAAGGCGACGAAGGCGATGAAAACGAGGTAAACATATCCGAAGACGGATATCCGTTGACATCGTTTATATTCCTTACCGACGGCGATACAACCGAAGCTTACGTAAACGGTAAAG
>CAZCJU010000110.1:0-2706 GCA_964498965.1 uncultured Lachnospiraceae bacterium | reverse complement strand
TCCGCCGGGCTACGATTTCGCTATTGCTTCTTCTCTCCCACACCTCACGATTTGAAGCTTGCAAGTCGCTTTCGAGTTTGTCGGTAACTACGTCTCAGTAGACTTTCACTACAGAGCATTGATATGCCCGTCATACAAAAAAACGGCACCTGTCAACAAGCTTGACAGGTGCTTTTCGTATACGCTCAAAATACGCCTTTTACGAAGATCTCTATACCTATGAAGATCAATATCGCTCCGCCGAGAATACCGGCTTTTCCGGAAAGCTTTGTTCCCGCCTTTTTACCTATCAGCACTCCCGCCGTGCATAAAACGAACGTCACAAGTGCAATAAGTAAGGCACATATGCCCGCAGAATAAAGCTCATACTCGGCTATTGTAAAGCCGACGGAAAGAGCGTCGATACTGGTCGCAATTCCCTGTACGAGCAATGTGCCGAACGACAGCTTGCCGCATTCACACTCACTGCCGTCGCATTTTATTCCCTCCACGAGCATTTTACCGCCGATATAACACAGCAATATCAACGCTATCCACGGGATAAAGCGTTCAAAGGCTTGAAAATATCGCACCACGGTATGTACGCACAGCCACCCGGTCATAGGCATCAGAGCCTGAAAGAACGCAAACATACCGGCTATACCGCAAATTTTTTTCATTTTCATGTCAGTATCGTTCAAGCCGTTTGCAAGGGACACGGAAAACGCATCCATTGACAAACCGATGCCGAGCAACAGACTGTTCAAAATAAACGTTAAATCGATCATTACACTAACTTTTCCAGATATTCTTTTTGTTCGTTCGTTATAATTCGGCTTTCCTTCGCCTTTTGTATCGTTTTGCGGTGGACGAACGGCGATAACATCTTTTGTTCGACATATTTTATCGCGTCGTCATATCGTTTTGACAATGCGGTAGCGAAATACCATGCAATCATCATATTCACGTAATACTCGTCGCTTTTTATTTCTGCGACCGTATCGGAATATCGCTTATCGTATTTTTCGTCGAGATAATACAGCATAAGACATTCTATGCCGAATCTGACGGTATACGTATGCTCGCTTTTCGTAAATTCCACAGCGTCGATATGAAGTCTGTCGAGGTTTTTCTTAAAGCACTTCGGTCTGAGCTGATCGCAACAAGCCCAATTATCGACATACGGCAAAAAACGTTTTATTTCCGCAATACATGTATCATAATCGCCTATAAAGCCGAGCATTATCGCATGAATAATATTTTCTTCATGATATTCATGCGGAAGCTTATTTATGAATTCCGCTCCGTTGTCGTTTTTCATTTCGCAGGCGGCTATGCGACGCAATTCGGGAGTACGTATACCGAGCAATGACGCCGCAGGGATATTCGGAATGAGTTTACGATTGAATTTTTTTAATTTTTCGTCGCTCAGCGAAAACAGCTCGTTTATATCGACGCTCATTTTATTGCGATTAAAAGCACCGAGGCGATTCCGGTAAAAAATCCTATCCATTGCTTCGGGGAAAGCTTTTCCCTGAAAATCGTAACAGCACACAGCATGGTAAGGACAAGACCTCCGCCGTTCACTATCGGGAACAATATCGCACTGTCTACCTTACCGGAAAGTCCGAGATTTATTTTGTTATTGACGGCGACGCATACTCCCGCAAAAGCCACGACCATAAGCATGCAACGGAGCGATTTTTCTTTAAAATCTATATTTTTATTCGCATTTTTATCTTTGTTCTTATTGCCTTTGACAGCGACAAGTGCCATTACGACGGAGTAAATAAAGGATATAGCAAACGCTATGACCAAGAATCCGTTAAGTTCTTCCTTAAACTGCGACTTTTGGTGAAATTTCTGCATTACGCCGATCATACCGGTACAAAGGAAAGCTATCAAACTGTACAAAAGCCAAGTAAATGACATTTTGCCCTCATCCGATTTTTTTTCGACCGAAAGGACAAAGCACACTACAAGCAAAGCTATGCCGATTATCTGACGCACGCCGATTTTTTCGTCCCAGAATATAGCACCCGATAGGGTCGGTATCAGGGTCGAAAGCGAAATAATGACAGAGGTGTACGAGAGAGGTCCGATCTCGAGTGCTTTAAGGTTCGATATCTGCTGTATCGCCGTGACCACGCCGAACGCACACCCAAGCAAAAGCGTAAACAGCGAGATGCTTCCCACTCCGCCCCATATGCACAGCACGATTGCCGACACGAGGCTCGTTACGGAGTTGTATATGTACTTTGCGCCCACCTTATCGCCGAGCTTTTTGCTGTACAGTTTTTTTATCACACCGCTGCACAAATATGCCGCCATGGTTGCGGCAAACTTAAATATAATATCCATATATTATCCCTCTGACCGTGTTCGAAAATAAAAATAACGTGCAATCAAATACACGTTTGCAAAAAATATTTAACACACCCACCGCATAAATGCGGCAAGTGTGTTTGGCGGAAAGAGTGAGATTCGAACTCACGGAACGTTATTAGCGTTCACACGATTTCCAGTCGTGCGCCTTAGACCGGCTCAGCCATCTTTCCACGTATATTCAACAATTTGTATTATATCACGTTTTTCGAAAAAAAGCAAGACTTTTTCAAAGAAAAAAATATTTTTTTCTAATTTTGACAAAATTGAATATCTCAATGCGAAAATCAAGCTGATAAATTGTTAAAATTGTTGTATATTTCGGAATGAATCGGGCAAATT
>CAZCJU010000109.1:0-2719 GCA_964498965.1 uncultured Lachnospiraceae bacterium | reverse complement strand
AACCCGCACGATCAGCTTGGGAAGCTGAAGTTCTGCCACTAAACTACGCCTGCATTTGATTTTCGGCAAATCGAATTTTACCCGTCTGAACGAAAGTCGAGAAAGTAAAAATCGACACTTTACACAAAAATGTCGATTTTGGAGCTGGTGGAGGGATTTGAACCCTCGGCCTATTGATTACGAATCAATTGCGCTACCACTGCGCCACACCAGCATTGAAATTTTACACTTGACGTTTCGACGATAATGTGTTATAATTACACATCGCTCAATTATATTATCACTTTTTTTCCGTTTTGTCAAGGCTTTTTACGAAAAATTATTTTAATTTACGGAGTTTTTTCGATGAATTTAACCGATATCAATGTTGTCCGTTCGCTTATGAGTGAATTCGGCATCAGCTTTCAAAAAAAATTCGGTCAGAATTTTCTCATAAGCCCGTCCGTTCTCGAGCGGATAGCCGCCGAAAGCGGCGGAGGTGAAGACGACTGTGTGCTTGAAATAGGTCCGGGAATAGGCACGCTGACAACGGAGCTGTGCCGATTCTACAAAAAAGCGGTCTGCGTCGAAATAGACAGTGGCTTGATACCCGTTTTGCGAAAAACTCTCGCCGATTTCGACAACGTAACGGTGATAAACGAGGACATCATGAAATCGGATATACCCACACTGATAAAGGAACATTTTGCAAATGAAAATGTTTACGTGTGTGCGAATTTACCATACTACATAACTTCGCCGATAATAATGAAGCTGCTCGAAGCACGTGCAGGATTTTCCGCACTGACATTCATGGTTCAAAAAGAGGTCGCCGCTCGCTATACCTCTCTGCCGGGCGGCTCCGAGTACGGTGCGGTCACCGCAGCAATAAACTATTACGGTGAAGTCAGGCGTTTATTTTCCGTTCCGGCAGGCTGTTTTATGCCGGCACCGAAAGTGGATTCCGCAGTAATAAAGATAATACCGCACAAAGTCATGCCTGTCAAACCGAAAAACGAGGAACTGTTTTTCAAAGTCATCAAGGCTTCATTCGGCAATCGGAGAAAAACTTTGGTAAACGGATTGCATAATTCATTTCCGAAACTTTCAAAAGAAGAGTTAAAAGCCTGCCTAACGGAGTGCGGATTGCCCGCTGATATCAGGGGCGAAACGCTAAATATTAAAGAATTTTGCAATATATCGGATAAAATTTCACAAAAAGATTATATATAAATAATAAAGTTATGCGATAATAAATTGATTTCAAAATCTTGATTTCGCAATTTCGAGAAAAATAAAATTCATATATCGGAGGAAAACAATGATAAACAACAAAAAGCTCAATGAATTTGTAGAGCAAAGTGCCGCTCTTTGCTGTCCCGACAAGATAGTTTGGATAACAGGTGAGGAGGATCAGCTCGACGCACTCAGACGCGAGGCTGTCGAAACGGGAGAAATGATCAAGCTTGACGAAGAGAAATATCCCCGTTGCTATCTGCACAGAACAGCAGTAAACGACGTTGCACGTGTAGAGGGACGTACATTCATCTGCACGAAGAAAAAGGAAGACGCCGGAAATATAAACAACTGGATGGATCCTCAGGAGTGCTACGACAAGCTTCACAAGCTTTATAAGGGTTCGATGAAGGGCAGAACGATGTACGTGATTCCCTATTCGATGGGCGTTATCGGTTCCGAATTTTCGAAGATCGGTATAGAGCTGACCGACTCCATTTACGTTGTACTTAACATGGAAATAATGACAAGGATCGGCAACAAGGTTCTCGAGGCTCTCGGAGATGACGGAGATTTTGTAAAGGGTCTGCACTCCAAAGCCGACGTTGACGAAAACAACCGTTACATTTGTCATTTTCCCGAGGACAACACGATCTATTCGATCAACTCGGCATACGGCTGAAACGTACTTCTCGGCAAAAAGTGTTTTGCACTTCGTATCGCTTCCTTCCTCGGAAAGAACGAAGGCTGGATGGCGGAGCATATGCTCATTCTAGGCATAGAGTTCCCCAACGGAGATATCAAGTACATTGCGGCGGCATTCCCCTCCGCATGCGGAAAAACGAATCTCGCTATGCTGATTCCGCCCGAAATATACAAGAAGCAAGGCTACAAGGTATGGTGTGTAGGTGACGATATCGCATGGCTCCGCATCGGCGATGACGGCAGACTTTGGGCAGCCAACCCCGAAAACGGATTCTTCGGCGTTGCACCCGGAACGAACGAAAAATCGAACCCCAACGCTCTGCACACGACATTCAGCGACACTATATTCACCAATGTCGCATACAATATCGACGAAAACACGATTTGGTGGGAGGGCTTAACGAAAGAGAAGCCCGCACATATGATAGATTGGAAGGGCAATCCTTACGATCCCGAAAGCGGAGAAAAGGCGGCTCACCCCAATTCGAGATTTACCGCACGTGCGACAAACTGTCCTTGCTTGTCCTCCGAATTTAACAACCCCAAGGGTGTGCCGTTGTCGGCTATCGTATTCGGCGGCAGACGTGCAAAGACCGCTCCGCTCGTATATCAGTCACGTGACTGGAACAACGGTGTATTCGTAGGTTCTATCATGGCTTCCGAAACGACCGCTGCCGCTTCCGGTGCCGTAGGTGTCGTTAGACGCGATCCCATGGCTATGCGTCCGTTTGTCGGATACGACATGGGCGACTACTTCGCACACTGGCTCGAAATGGGCAAGAAGATCGCAAATCCGCCC
>CAZCJU010000108.1:0-2836 GCA_964498965.1 uncultured Lachnospiraceae bacterium | reverse complement strand
GGAGTTGCCGGTGATGGAAACGTCAACACCCTCGTGCTTCATTATCGCAACGCCCTCGTTTACGTCGTTTGAACCGTAGCAACGTACATTCGCACGTTCACCGTCGGAAAATGCTGTCTTGTTGACGATTGTCAATTCCTCGGTGTAATAATCGTACTGAGTTTCAACGTATGTGAAACCGTTGATCCTCGATATGATATATGCGGCATCCTTTCCGAGACCGTTAAGGATTACCTGCAGAGGTGTCTTTCTGACTTTGTTTGCGGAACGTGCTATACCGATAGCACCCTCTGCGGCGGCAAATGATTCGTGACCCGCCAAGAAGCAGAAGCATTTTGTTTCTTCACGCAGAAGCATTGCACCCAGATTTCCGTGACCGAGGCCGACCTTACGGTTTGCCGCAACCGAACCGGGAATGCAGAATGCCTGCAGACCTATACCGATAGCTTCGGCTGCATCTGCCGCATTGGTAATGCCTTTTTTGATAGCTATTGCACAGCCGAGCGTGTATGCCCAAACCGCATTGTCGAAAGCGATAGGCTGAACACCCTTTACGATATCCTCTACATTTATACCTTTGGCGAGGCATATATCTCTTGCGGCTTCGAGATCCGCAATTCCGTATTCTTTCATGCAAGCCTCAATGCCTGCGATTCTTCTTTCGTAACCTTCAAATTTTATCATCGTTATGCCCCTCCTTTCTTATTGCTTTCTGGGGTTGATATATTTAGCGGCACCGTCGTATCTGCCGTAAGTTTTTACGTTCTTCTCGTAAGCTTCCTTGGGATCCGTTCCGTTGGTGATAGCTTCCATCATTTTTCCGAGGTGTACGAATTTGTAGCCGATTACTTCGTTGTTTTCATCGAGTGCCGTGCTGAGGATATATCCCTCTGCCATTTCAAGGTAACGAACGCCTTTTTCCTTCGTTGCGAAGATCGTTCCCACCTGAGAACGCAGACCTTTTCCGAGATCCTCGAGAGAAGCACCTACGGGCAAGCCGTTTTCGGAAAACGCGGTTTGAGTACGTCCGTAAACGAGCTGCTTGAAGATCTCGCGCATTGCAACGTTTATGGCATCGCATACGAGGTCGGTGTTGAGTGCTTCGAGAAGCGTCTTGCCTTGAAGTATTTCTGCGGCCATTGCTGCCGAGTGGGTCATACCGGAGCAGCCGATCGTTTCAACCAGTGCCTCTTCGATTATACCGTTTTTAACGTTAAGCGTTAATTTGCAGCTGCCCTGCTGAGGCGCACACCAGCCGATACCGTGCGTAAGACCGGAAATATCCTTGATTTCGTACGGTTTTACCCATTTTCCCTCTTCGGGAATGGGAGCGGGACCGTGATGAGGACCCTTGGCAACACAGCACATTTGTTGCACTTCATGTGAATACTGTAATTCGCTCATGATTTATCTCCTATTTATTATTTAACGATTTCGCCGAAGCATTTGCCGAAAGCACATGCGGCATTCGATTCGTCCGTGTCTATGTGCATTGCAAGTGCGAATTTGGGACTTACTCTTACAACAACATCGCCGAAAACGGTGCTTCTTTCGGAATCGATCTTTACGCTTACTATCTGCTTGTCGTTTACGCCGAGTCTTTCGGCATCTGCGGGTGTCATGTGAATGTGACGCTTTGCGGCGATCACACCCTCGGAAAGCTCAACTTCGCCTGCCGGTCCCACCAGCTTAATGCCGGAAGTGCCTTCGATATCGCCGCTTTCGCGAACGAGTGCTTCGACTCCGAGCGTCCTTGCGTCGGTAAGCGAAATTTCAACTTGTGATGCGGGACGTGCGGGTCCGAGAATGATAACGTTTGCTATTTCCTTTTTAGGTCCGACAAGCTTAACACGCTCCTCACATGCAAACTGTCCGGGCTGGCTGAGATCCTTTTTATGCGTCAATGTCGCACCCTTGCCGAAAAGCGTTTCGATGTCGGCATCGGTAAGATGAACATGACGTGCCGAGGTCTCGACAATAAACTTGTTATCCATATATTGACTCCTTAAATTTATTATTTTCAAATAATTGTACATTATTCTTATAAGTTTAGTAAATGATAATTATGAAACTTTTTGTAAAAATTGAGGTATTGATATATGGAAAACGAAAAAAACGGTGAAAGCTGTGCTGCGGACGGACTCGCATATGTCGGTAGGGAAGATTTTTTGATAGATTGCATTACGATTATCGGCCAGATAGAGGGACATTACGAACTGCCGTCCGGGCAAAAATCCACAAAATACGAGCATCTTATTCCGAGAATAGTGGGGTGCGAGGAAAACGATAAGATCGACGGACTGTTGCTCGTCTTGAATACAATAGGCGGAGATGTGGAGGCGGGACTTGCACTGTCGGAACTTGTTGCGACAATGAAAAAACCGACGGTATCGCTTGTACTCGGCGGCGGTCATTCGATCGGTATTCCGCTTGCCGTAAGTGCGAAATGCTCGTTCATCGTGCCGTCGGCGACAATGACGTGTCACCCCGTGAGAACAAACGGACTTGTCATCGGAGCCTCGCAAAGCTTTGCGTATTTTACGAGAATGCAAGAGAGAATAGACAGCTTTATATGCGATAATTCCCGAATCGATAGGGAAACGCTTCATCGCCTCATGTTCGATACTGACGACATAGCGTCGGATATCGGTACGATAATCGACGGAAAGCAAGCCGTTTCGCTCGGATTGATCGATAGGCTCGGAGGGCTTTGCGAGGCACTTGCGGCATTGCGAAAAATGTGCGGCAGGGAGTAGCTAAAAACCTCTTCACACCACCCTTCTCGTAAACCTCCCCCTCCGGGGAAGGCGTCGGCGTAGCCGACGGCTGAGTGCAT
>CAZCJU010000107.1:0-2928 GCA_964498965.1 uncultured Lachnospiraceae bacterium | reverse complement strand
CCAACGGTATGGGTCCCTACCACGGCTTCGTAAAAGCGATAACCGAGGCTGACTTTTCAAACTCCGAGTCTATCAAGCGTCTTGAGGATTCGGGTATTTCGGAAAAAAGAAAATACCGTCTTGAGGGTTATTTATTCCCCGACACCTACGAATTTTACGAGGATTGGAACGAGGAGCGGATCCTTCAGACTTTTCTCGACAACTTTGACAAAAAGTTCACGAGCGATTATTACGAACGAATAGACAAAACAGATATGACGGTAGACGAATATATAACTCTTGCTTCGATCATACAATCGGAAGCCAAATATCACGATGACATGAGCAAAATATCGCGTATTTTCCACAACCGTTTGGAGAATCCGAGTAAATTCCCGAAATTGGAATCCGATGCAACGGTTCAATACGTGCTTGAAACACGAAAGCCCTCTCTTTCTTACGAGGATCTCAAACTCGACAGTCCCTACAACACATATTTATATGACGGGCTTCCTCCGTCGGCGATATGCAATCCCGGAGCGAATGCGATCCTTGCCGCACTTCAACCTACAGATGAAACGGAATACAAGAGCTACTATTACTTTGTTTCCCGTTCCAACGGCGAAACGCTCTTTGCGAAAACGCTTGCGGAGCATGAAAAAAACAAAGAGTTTGTCGCAAACGAGCAAAATAACTGATTCGGAGTAAACACATGGAACTTCTTTCTCCCGCAGGCTCACCGGAAAAATTAAGAGCCGCAATACGATACGGAGCTGATGCCGTATATTTTGCCGGCAAGGCATTCGGAATGCGTGCCGCCGCAAGCAATTTTACGGCCGAAGAAATATACGAAAGTGTCCGTTACGCACACAATTGCGGTGTCAAGGCATATTTGGCTTTAAACACTATTACTCACGAGGATCAATTCGAAGCACTCGAGGATTTTTTGCATCAAATCAAAACCTTCGACATAGATGCGTTTATAATTTCCGACATGGGAGTTGCGAGTGCCGTCAGGGAAATAATTCCGAATGCCCAGCTTCATTTATCGACACAATGCAGTGCGGCATCGTCGCGTGCGTGCATCGAATATGCGAAAATGGGCTTTTCGAGGATAGTGCTTGCACGCGAACTGACACTCGATCAAATCAAAAAGATACGCATGAGCGTTTCCCGCGAGATAGAGCTTGAAGCATTTGTTCACGGCTCGATGTGTATAGCCTACAGCGGCAGGTGCCTGTTATCGAATTTTTTCATAGGCAGAGATGCCAATCAAGGAGCGTGTGCCCAGCCGTGCAGATGGGTATATGAGGGCTTCGGCATACGTGAAGAAAAGCGTCCCGAAACGTTTTTGGAAGTAGTGCAAGAGCCTTTGGGATCGTATATAATGGCATCAAAGGATATGTGCATGATAGAGCATATTCCGGAGCTTGTCGACAGTGGGATAGATTGTCTGAAGATAGAAGGACGCATGAAAAGTGCTTATTACACGGCGGTCGTTACGAACACATACAAAATGGCACTTAACAAATACATTTCGGACAAAGAAAACTATGTATTCGACAGTGACTGGCAAAACGAACTGGACAGTGTTTCGCACCGAGAATACGACACGGGATTTTTCTTTACCTCGCCGTCAAGCGATGCGAAAACGGTAACGGACAACGGCTATATCAGAGAAAAATCTTATCTTGCCACGGTTCTCGAATACGACGAAGTTACGAAAAGGGCGACTTTCTATCAAAAGAACAAGCTCGTCGAAAATCAAAATGCGGAGATACTTTCGCCGGGCATGACAGGCAGAGCATTCACCGTAACGGATATGCGTGATGCTGACGGCAACGCCATATCGGAGGCACCGCACCCGAAAATGCTTTTTTCGCTTCCGATGCCGTTCAAAGTAGAGATCGGTGACATTTTACGTAGCTGTTAATTTTAATATTTTGTTAAGCACACGTAAAAATACGTATTTAATCAATTTTTCTATTGAATATCGGCGAAAAATATGTTATTATCATATATTGGAAAAAATATTATTATGTATAGTAGAAAGGCACGGTTGTTATATGTATAACAAGAAAACTATCGAGGATATCGAAGTTTGCGGCAAAAAAGTACTCGTTCGCTGTGACTTCAATGTTCCCCTTGACGGACAAAAGATCACGGATTCGAAAAGAATAAGGGAAGCACTCCCCACGATCAAATATCTTTCGCAGCACAATGCGAAGGTAATTCTTTGCTCTCACATGGGCAGACCCAAAGGCGAATTCAACATGAAGTATTCGCTCGCACCCGTAGCGGCAAAGCTTTCCGAGCTTCTCGGTTTTGACGTACCTCTTGCTTCCGACGTTATAGGCGAGGACGCACAGGCAAAGGCCGCCGCACTTAAGGACGGCGACGTTATGCTCATAGAAAACGTTCGTTTTCACAAGGAAGAAGAAAAGAACGATCCCGAGTTTGCAAAGGCACTTGCCTCGCTTGCGGAAATCTATGTAAACGATGCATTCGGAACATCTCACAGAGCTCACGCCTCCACAGAGGGTGTAAGTCACTATCTCCCCGCAGTTTGCGGTTACCTTATTCAAAAGGAAATATCTATCATGGGTAAGGCGTTGTCCGATCCCAAGCGTCCGTTCGTAGCTATTTTGGGCGGTGCGAAAGTTTCCGACAAGATCGGAGTTATCAACAATCTTATCGAAAAGGTAGATACGCTCATCATAGGCGGTGCTATGTCGTACACGTTCCACAAAGCAAACGGATACGAGATAGGTAATTCTCTTTGCGAAGACGACAAGCTGGAGCTTGCCCGCGAGCTTATGGACAAAGCAAGGGAAAAGGGCGTTAAGCTTCTGCTCCCCGTTGACAACCGTGCGGGTGACAAATACGATCCCGAATGTAATTTCCTGCTTGTAAATTCGGACAACATTCCGGCAGGTTACATGGGTCTTG
>CAZCJU010000106.1:0-3006 GCA_964498965.1 uncultured Lachnospiraceae bacterium | reverse complement strand
TTAAGGATAATGAATACAGAGTGTTAATAGAAAACTGCGGTAAAGTTTATGAATGTTACAAGTTCGAGAGAGGCTTATGCGAACAAGAAGATTTGGGTTTCAAACTTTTCGAGCCATTCGGATTGCGCTTACAAGGAAGAACGGTCGCCATAAAAAGGATTATTTATCGAGATGTTTACTGTGAGGTTGCAATATCACACAACAGTTATTCGGGCGGCGAAGATTATGAAATCGAAATTGCTTATCCCGCAGGGGACGAATTTTTATTCAAAGAATGTGTTAATGTACTCGTACATAACCTGCAGACGGCAAATTGTATTGTTTCAATCGATGATCTTGTGGCTCGCACAACAAAGTGCAGAACAATATCCGAACGTTTTTTTCGATATAAAACAAACAAAGGTTAGGTGAATTTTGTGAAAAACATAATAAATGAAATAACAAAGCTGCGTTCCGGTGTCCCTATTGTTATCGATCATCATAACAGCAATCGTTATCGCATCGTTGTCTGCGAAAAAGACGGAACTCGAACAGCATATTACTTCAGCACGCCGATCTACAATTGCACAACGCGTAAATTGGTGGATATGAAATTTGTAAAAAAAGGAGATTTGATTTGTGCTACCGGAAGCAATGCAAATATTTCCGTAGATCGATATCTATCACTAAGCAACACCGAAGGTACTGTTTCGGTAAAATTGCCGCAAATGCCAATACAGATCTCATCTCAAGAATTACAGAGCGGACCCTGCACTATTATCCCTACAGCAAACGGTGTTTTAGTAAAATATGACGTAAGCTCCGAATCGACCCATGCATTTACGCTTGAAGTAGGAGAGCCATATTTAAACGTGCGAGTAAACGACCGATGCTTTGCACTTATGAAGGAAGAGTTCAGACCGCTTGCGGTTTTGTCCTGTTTAGGCTCTGCGGATGTACACGATAACATCATTGCTCCCGCTTGGCTTGAATATAAGAAATTGACGGAGCAAAAGTACGAGGTGATCATGTCAGCCAAAGGGACAGCAGCAAAATCGATCATATATGAGATCAATATGTATGAGAACAAATTATTTCAGGACACAACGGTAGAGAGTGCTTCTCCATATGTTAATAATGCGTTCGGAGGAACAGGATTTATCGGCAATTCTGCTGCCTTTGGCGAGCAATGGTTATATACTCGTCTTGATTATTCGCGCTTACCCGAGCTTATGGACAAGCGTATCAATAAGGCTGTTATTCATATTCCCAAACTAAACAGAAGCAATACGGAAACAAGCGTATTCGAAGTCAGCAGCAGATTTTGTAGTTTTGGTTCAAATTGGGATAATAAAATACCCGCGGGGCGATTCATCGGAACATCAATATCTACAAACGATTACCAAAATATCGATATAACATCATTGATCGCCGAGACATATTTCGGAACAGTATTCGATTTAAACGGATTGATCCTTAAATCCGAAAATAAAGAAAACGTTTTTTCGGTACTGGCAACCGGCGACAGCTATTTCGCCCCGCAAATTTTGGAAGTTAACTATTGGTAGACTTTTTCACCGCGACGAAAAGTGCAATTGAATTGAAATTACATTAAATTAAACACACGAAAGGAAACAACAATTATGAAAAACGAAAAGACAGAAAATTATGAGGCAGATCTTTCGACACAGACCATAAAGTCGGATAACAAATTTGAAGCAAACGGCAAAAAGATCGATGAAATCACGGACACGGACATCATGGTAATGTTAGAGCCCGAAGTCGAAAGTGCTGTCCGTATCAACGAGAACTTAAACCTCAGAGAAGAAAACCGAAAGGTATTTCGCATGAGTGACAGTTCGGAACAGGCGGTATTCTATTCCAAAGCAATTCACGTATTTAATGAGAAAACAAACACCTTTGACGAATCGGATAATACCATGGTCGAAGAAAATGACGGTAAACATTTTGTAAGTAAAAGAAAACATTTCAATGCGAGATTCAGTCGTGAAACCGAAAAAGACGAACTGTTTTCAATCGACGACGGAACACATCGCGTTACAGTATCAACTTATAAAAACAGCACGCAGGAAAACAAGCGGAGAATGCCGAGCATTCGCAAAAAAGTGACCGACGCTTTTCAAAAATGCGATACGCTTGTTTATGAGAGCATTAACGGCGGCACCGATTATGAATATTCGGTGACCGCAAGCGGCGTCAAGGAAAACATTATTGTCAAAGAAAGAGCAGATGTCTACAACTACTCGTTTGTGATTCATCAAGAAAATACAACGGCGACCTTTGATAAGACAAGTAATAGCATAGCTTTTATCGGCAATGACACGAAAAAAGAAGTATTTTTCATTCCCGCACCTTTTATGACCGACAAAAAGGGAGATGTTTCTACTGCGGTATCTTATGAAGTAACAAGCAGTGCAAATAATGATATAATTCTTACCATTTCAGCCGACTGCGAATGGATAAATGCCGAAGGACGAGTGTTCCCCGTTATTATTGACCCTCAGATCCAATTGAGCGGCAATTCCGCAATGAATACTTACAGCTGGGAAAACGGTAATATTTACAGCTCTTCTCTGCACACTGTGGGAACGACCGTATATGAAAGCGGATCTTACAATACAGGCCGTATGTACATCAGTTTCAAAATGCCGACACTTCCGCGCAATCCGCGAATTAAGAAGGCAGAGCTCAAGATCTGCCAAGCATTGAGCTCCGGCACTTGCTATAACTGTTCCAAGCTCGGATTATATCGTGTGAGCGAAAATATTTCTACAGGCAACTGTACTCCGTCCCACGATTCAGATCTGATCGATTTTGCCAAAATGAAGATCGGGCAATGCGAGGATGGCAAGCCAATAAGCTACACTTTTGATATTACAACGCTTATAGACCGTGTCAACAAGGGGGAGATAGACGTTAAAAACCTTGTAGTTAAAATGGTCGACGAAACTTCGGAATGCAGTAACAATGTTATTCTTTACGGCAGTTTTTACAATGACGCTTGCG
>CAZCJU010000105.1:0-3142 GCA_964498965.1 uncultured Lachnospiraceae bacterium | reverse complement strand
CATTATATAGCAAAAATTATATCAAGGCTTTTGCCAACTTTAATTTGACAGTTACGATGTATGTTGAATGTGTTGACTTTTTTTTCGACTTGTGATATAATTCACAATGCACTATATTCGGATCTACCGAAACAGTAGCAGGAGGAAAATTTATGAAAACAAACGAAAAAACTTACAAGACCGTGTTGCTCGCAATGCTTTTGGCGATAGAGCTGATCTTCGCATTTACACCGCTCGGTTATTTGCGTGTCGGCATTGTCGAGATCACGTTTATGCCCTTGCCGATCGCAATCGGAGCGATGCTTTTGGACGAATATGCAAGCCTGTTTTTGGGTGTCGTGTTCGGTATAACGAGCTTTGTTCAGTGCTTCGGTATAAGTGCATTCGGCACGGCATTGTTTTCCGTAAACCCGTTCGGTACGGTCATATTGTGTACATTGCCGCGTGCATGGGCGGGATATCTTGCGGGAATAATATTTAAGCTCGTTTCTAAAATCGACAAAACGAAGATAATGTCGTTTGTCGCCGCAGCATTTTCGTCGGCGTTTTTGAATACCGCATTTTTTGTGCTTACATTTTTCCTGCTTTTTAAAGATACGGGGTTTGCCATCGGTGAAAACAACATTTCCGACATGAACATTCTCGACGTTGCGGTGGCTATAGCCGGAGTAAACGGAATCGTGGAGATGCTCGTGTGTACCGTAATATCTGCCCCTATCGGAAAAGCCTTGGTACACAGCAAGAAAAAAATATTGAATTGACGGAGCGAAAATGATACTTGCACTCGATTGCGGTAACACTCATATTACCGTGGGAACAGTGTCGGATAATAATACCGTTGAGAATGTGTTTGTTATTCCGACCGACAAGACCGAAACAAAATTCGGTTACGCTGTTAAGCTTAAGCAAATGCTTGAAATCGAAAACATAAATATCAAAGAGATAGATGGTGCGGCACTTTCAAGTGTCGTGCCGCCGGTCACCCACGCCTTGGAAAAAGCTTTGGAAAAGCTTACGGGCAAATTTCCGTTGACCGTCGGTGCGGGTGTTAAAACGGGTCTGCATATTTGTATAAACGATCCCGGCACTGTTGCCTCTGATATGGTCACCGCCGCAGTCGCCGCCAAAGAAGAATATGAAGTGCCTTGTATAGTGATCGATATGGGAACTGCAACTACGGTAACGGTGATAGACGAAAATAGCCGTTTTATAGGAGGTGCTATTTACCCCGGCGTAAATATATCGCTTACGTCGCTTGCGGAAAAAACCGCTTTACTTCCTCATATCGATATCAAACCTCCGTGCAAAACTATAGGGCTGAATACCGTCGACTGCATGAAATCGGGAATAGTTTACGGTACTGCGGGTGCTGTTGACGGATTGATCGATAGGTTTGAACGTGAGCTTAACGGAAATGTATCGTGCATAGTTGCAACTGGCGGTATAAGCCCGCTTATAATACCTTATATGCGTCATCATGCGATCCTTGATAAATATCTTATCCTTAAGGGACTGAAGCTCATTTGGGATAAAAATGTAAAGAGTAGATATGAATAAAGCTGTGATTTTCGGCATTTTGATACCGTTTGTCGGTACTGCTTTGGGAAGTGCGTGCGTGTTTTTGATGAAAAAAGCAATGAGTGATTTTTTGCACCGTGCTTTGACGGGCTTCGCCGGCGGCGTTATGACAGCAGCCGCCGTATGGAGTCTGCTTATACCCGCAATCGAATTATCCGAAAATTACGATGAGTTCTCTTTTTTTCCCGCCGTGTTCGGCTTTTGGTTCGGTGTGTCCTTTCTGCTTGTGCTGGATAAGCTTATACCGCATATCCATATGACGGGAAATCAAAGAGAGGGCATGGGAGGCAAAAATATACGCCGCTCCACCATGCTCGTGCTTGCAGTGGCATTGCATAATTTGCCCGAAGGTATGGCTGTTGGGATCGTTTATGCGGGGCAGGGAAATGCCGATGCCATCTCCCTCGCCTCGGCACTGGCATTGTCGATCGGAATTGCCGTTCAGAATTTTCCGGAAGGTGCGATAATTTCAATGCCCTTGAAGGAAGAAGGCGTGAGCAGGGGAAAGGCATTTTTTTACGGAGTGCTGTCGGGCGTTGTCGAACCGATAGGAGCGGCACTGACTGTGTCGCTGTCGTCGCTGTTGCTTCCGTCCATACCTTATTTTCTCAGCTTTGCCGCCGGTGCTATGATATATGTGGTCGTAGAGGAACTTATACCCGAGGCATCGAACAGTATCAAGCACTCTAATATCGGCACATTGTTTTTTGCACTCGGATTCAGCGTAATGATGATACTCGATGTTGCTTTGGGGTGAATTGATTATGTCAAAAACGGATATTGAAAAAACAAATGTCATGCGTATGCTGGAACAGAAAAAAATTTCGTATAAAAGCTATACATACAACGGTGACGGAACTCAAACGGGCGTTGAAATAGCCGATATAGTCGGTCAAGATGCGAACAAAGTGTTTAAAACACTCGTAACGATCGGTGCTTCGAAAAAAAATTACGTATTTGTTATACCTGTAGCCGCGGAGCTTGACTTGAAAAAAGCGGCACGTGCGGTCGGAGAAAAAAACGTGCAAATGCTGAAGTCGAAGGATCTGCTTGCTACTACGGGATATATACACGGTGGTTGCTCGCCCATCGGTATGAAAAAACCGTTTGTCACGGTATTCGATATTTCGGCACAAAAACACGATACGGTCATATTCAGTGCCGGAAAAATAGGATATCAAGTCGAAGTCACGCTGGAAAGCCTGAAGACCATGATCCCTTTTTCACTGTGCGACGTAGTGTAGCCTGTATGTGATAAGTTTTATTTCCTATAAACCAAGGGAGGTTTAACGACTTAATAATGAAAATTTACGATATTTCACAGGAAGTGTTCGGATGCCGAGTGTATCCCGGTGACCCGAAGCCCGAAAAAAAGGTTTTGACATCGACGGAAAACGGTGATCTATACAATTTGTCATCATTTTCCATGTGTACACATAACGGTACACATATCGATGCTCCGTTTCATTTTATCAAAAACGGAAAAACGATAGATGAGCTATGTCCGGAGGCTTTTATCGGAATGACATATGTAGCCGAGCGGCACGGGATTGTGACCGAAAAC
>CAZCJU010000104.1:0-3496 GCA_964498965.1 uncultured Lachnospiraceae bacterium | reverse complement strand
GTTGGACTGATCCATGAACTGCGAAAGCGGAGATGAGCCGAAAAATTCTCTTATCGCGGTCACTATGGGACGGGGGTTCATAAGTCCCTTCGGCGACAACGATTCCGCATCCTGGACCGTCATACGTTCTTTTATAATCTTATCCATACGGGAAAATCCGATACGGATCTGGTTTTGCAAAAGTTCGCCCACGGAGCGAAGTCTTCTGTTTCCGAGGTGGTCTATATCATCGACCGTACCCATACCGTTGCCGAGGCACAGCAGGTAGTTGATCGAAGCGAATATATCGTCCGTCGTGATATGCTTCGGAACAAGCTCGTCTGCACGGCGTTTCGCCTCGGCTTTTATGTCTTCCGGTTCGGAATAAGTATTCATTATATCGAGCAAGACGCTCAATCTTACTTTTTCGTTTACTCCGATGTCGGCAAGCGAGAAGCCCAAAGCGTCCTCCGCACGGATAGTACCGTTACCGAGTACTTTCATTTCCCTGTCATCGCCGACCTTAACGTACACCTCATTCACTCCGGCACGTTCGATCTCGGCGGCACGTGCGTCGTCGATAAGGGTATTTTCGTCGAACATCAGCTCGCCCGTAACGGGATTGATCACCTTTCTCGTGCATACTCTGCCTCTGATGCGGTCGGTGAGCGTGAGTTTTTTGTTGTATTTGTGTCTTCCGACGTTTGCGAGATCATATCTCTTCGGATCGAAGAACAGGTTTGAAAGCAATGCCTTCGCACTCTCCACGAGCGGCGGCTCACCGGGACGGAGCTTTTTATATATCTCTTTCAGTGCTTCATCGCGTATCGAAGTCGAATTCGCTTTTGCCTGATCGGGCAACGTATCTTTTTCGAGCGTGGCAATGAGCCTGGGGTCGTCGCCGAAATAGTTTATGATCTCCGCATCGGACTCTATACCCAAAGCACGTATAAGTATCGTGACGAGCATTTTTCTGTTTTTATCGATACGAACATAGAAGATATCGCTCGCATCGGTCTCGTATTCGAGCCATGCACCTCTGTAGGGTATCACCGTTGCGGCGAATATCCTTTTGCTCGACTTATCTATCGAGCTTTCATAGTAAACGCCCGGGGAACGTACTATCTGTGAAACGACTACACGCTCCGCACCGTTTATAACGAACGTACCGTTGTCCGTCATTATGGGGAAGTCGCTCATGTACACGGATTCTTCCTTTACCTCTCCCGTCGTTTTGTTGGTGAGGCGAACACGTACACGCATGGGAGCCGCATAGTTCACATCCCGTTCTTTACATTCCTCAACGGGATATTTGGGTGTATCGTCTATTTCAAAATCGATAAATTCTATGACAAGGTTACCCGAATAGTCCGTTATCGGAGAAACGTCGTGCAATACCTCTTGCATGCCTTCGTTAATAAACCAATTATACGACTTTTTCTGTACCTCGAGCAGATTCGGAAGCTGAAGTACCTCGTCGGTTTTGGAAAAGCTCATACGAGTGGTCTTGCCGAGCTTCTGGGGTTTAACCATAAATTTAATCACTCCGTTCGTTTACTCTGTAATTCACCGCCGTGCGATACGCTTTTTCAAGTGCTTTCGTCCTGCGGTTCATTCCGTTTTACATCTTTTCGCAATGTTGCTTTTGTCGTTTGAAAAACGATTGCATAATTAGCGATTATAATGTAGTGTATCATTTTATCATATGTGGCTTTTTTTGTCAAGTATATATATTTGTAATTTTAATGCGGCTTGCGTTAAACTTTTTGTGAACTTTTACGATTTTGCCGATATTCACAAAATGTTTACAACATTTTTATCAAACCGCTTTACAAAAATTGCGGTTCATGCTATAATATATGGCTGTATGGCAGTAAAATTAACGAAGACCGCCGTCCGCTCGGCTTTTCGGATCAAAGGCACGTTTTGTGCATTTCACCCGCCGAAAGCTTGGCGATACGGCATTCAAGAAAGGTGAAGCGAAAACATGATCAAGAAAGAAAAAAAGCAGGAAGTAATCTCCGCTTACAAAACGCACGAAACAGATACGGGTTCTCCCGAGGTACAGATTGCGATCCTCACCGAGAGGATCAACGAGCTTACCGAGCATCTTAAAGTCAACAAGAACGACCATCATTCCCGCAGAGGAATGCTCAAGATGATCGGTCACAGAAGAAATCTTCTCAACTACCTCATGAAAAAGGACATCAACAGATACCGTGCCATTATAGACAAGCTCGGGATCAGAAAGTAAGAAACAGCGTCTTCCGTTTTTCCGCCGCCGCCATACGCAGCGGAAAGACGGTGTATCGCAATCAATTACGGCTCGCATGAAGTGTAGCAGTTACCCCTGCACACAACGTCCTTGTGTCCGGAGGTAAGTGTTATACCTCAGGCGGCCGAGAAATACAGGAAGGTATAAATTTATGTTTGAAAACTACAAGGTATTCGAATACGAGCTGGCAGGCAGACCCCTCGTCATCGAAACGGGAAAGCTCGCCGGACTCGCAAACGGCTCTTGTCTTGTTCGCTATGGCGACACGACGATCCTCGCTTCCGCAACGGCATCCGCAAAGCCTCGCGACGGAATAGATTTTCTGCCCTTATCGGTAGATTTCGAGGAAAGACTTTACTCCGTCGGCAGGATCCCGGGCGGCTACTTCAGACGCGAGGGCAAGCCCACCGAAAAGGCGATACTCACTTCACGCGTTATCGACCGCCCCATACGCCCTCTCTTCCCCAAGGATCTTCGCAACGACGTAAACCTCAATTTAACGGTTTTGGCGGTAGATTACGACAATTCACCCGAGATCGCAGCGATGATAGGAGCTTCGATAGCTCTTTCGATATCCGATATTCCGTGGAACGGACCTATCGGCGGCGTATTCGTGGGAATGGTAGGCGACCGCTTTATAATAAACCCGACGGCTGCGGAGCGTGAGCAAAGCTCACTCGAATTGACCGTTGCGGGCAGTGCAAAAAAAGTCGTAATGATAGAAGCGGGAGCCAAAGAGGTATCCGACGAGGATATGTTCGCCGCTATCATGCTCGCACACGAAGAGATAAAGAAGCTCGTTGCGTTCATCGACGGAATAGTTGCCGAGATAGGCAAGCCCAAGTTCGAATACGAGCATCACGATATAGATCACGAACTGTTCGATGCCATTGCCGAGAATTACACGGAGGACGTAAAGAAAGCTCTCGACACCGACGACAAGAAGGTAAGAGATGCCGCACTCAACATCATAACGGACAAGATATACGCTCAATTCGACGAGCAATATCCCGATTCTCACCCCATGATGGGCGAATGTCTTTACAAGCTGCAAAAGCAGATAGTACGTCAATGGTTGCTCGAGGGCAAGCGTGTTGACGGCAGGCGTCTTGATCAGATACGTCCGCTTGCCGCAGAGGTCGGTCTGCTTCGCCGCGTACACGGTTCGGGGCTTTTCACCAGAGGTCAGACACAGGTACTCACGATAGCCACGCTCGGCTCGATATCCGATATGCAGATGCT
>CAZCJU010000103.1:0-3608 GCA_964498965.1 uncultured Lachnospiraceae bacterium | reverse complement strand
GTACGGAACCGTACGCACGGTGGTGTGAGAAGTCGGCTACTCAACTAATGGGTAGCCTCCTACTCGATTTTGTCCGTAAGAGAATGCCGTTTCTGCGGCACACATAGTATTTTTGTTTGCCACATGCAAAGAGGGAAGCCTCACCGCAGTTACGACACACGATTGTTGCTTATTTCGATCGCACATTCATTGCAACATTACAAGCTTATACGAATTATTTACAAAATGACACTTGAGAAAAAACAATGCGTTTGATACAATTACAATGTATTTGTATGCAATTATGTCACTGTATACGGGAGCCGAAGCGAGTCGGAAAGCACTGAAGCATGAAGCCCCTTAAGCAAGACAGGATCAAAGGAGATAGATATAATGAAATTAGGTATCGTCGGATTGCCAAATGTCGGTAAAAGCACTCTGTTCAATGCCATAACGGATGCGGGGGCGGAATGTGCGAATTATCCGTTTTGCACCATTGAACCCAATGTTGGAGTGGTCGCCGTACCCGACAAGAGGCTTGACAGACTTGCGGAAATATATAAGCCGGAAAAGATAACGCCCGCGGTTATAGAGTTTGTCGATATTGCGGGACTTGTGCGAGGTGCATCGAAAGGCGAGGGCTTGGGAAACAAGTTCCTTTCGCATATCCGGGAGGTCGATGCCGTTGTACACGTCGTAAGGTGCTTCGAGGACGAAAACGTGATACACGTAGACGGAAGCGTCGATCCTGTTCGCGATGCTGAAACAATAAACACCGAGCTTATTTTGTCGGATATAGAAATTGCGGAAAAACGGCTCGATAAAACAAGAAAACTCATGAAAGGCGATAAAACACTTGAGCCTGAAGCGGAATTTCTTCAAAGAGTACTTGACTGCCTTAACAACGGCAAAAGCCCCGTGGGACTTGATATGAGCGACGGGGAAAAAGAGCTGTTTGCGACGCTGCCGCTTCTTTCTTCAAAGCCCGTTATATATGCGGCGAATATTTCCGAAAATGAAGTCGGAGAGGACATCTCATCGAACGCTCATTACAATGCATTGGCACGGTACGCCGAGGAGCGGGGAGCCGAGATAATGCCGATATGTGCTTCGATAGAAGCGGAAATAGCACAGCTGGACAAGGACGAGCGAGGAGCGTTCTTGGAAGAGCTTGGGCTGACAGAATCCGGACTTGATCGACTTGTCGTCGCTTCGTATAGGCTTCTCGGCTACATAAGCTTTTTGACGGCCGGTCCGAAAGAGGTGCGTGCATGGACGATAGTCAACGGAACAAAAGCACCGCAGGCGGCGGGAAAGATACATTCCGATATGGAACGCGGTTTTATACGTGCCGAAGTGATCTCTTATGAGGATCTGATAAAAATAGGCGGAAGTCTTGCCGTGGCACGTGAAAAAGGGCTTATCAGAAGCGAGGGTAAGGACTATGTGTTTGAAGACGGCAATGTGACCGTGTTCAGATTCAATGTCTGATACCGCAAAAAGCATTATATTGATTAACGATCAAAGATCAACGGAGAAGAAAATGAAAAGAAAAATTCTTGCAATTGTTATTTGCATTCTTATGACGATCACAGCCGTTTGTGCAAGCAGCTGCTCTGGTTGCTTTTCGGATACGACTACGACAGGTACAAAGTATACGTTTTCGCTTATAGGAAATATCGACAGCGATTACGACGGCGAAAACGACAGCTTTACTTACGAGTTTGCTTGCTGGAATGCGATAACGGAAAAAGCGAAAAATCATAACCTCACCGAGAGCGAAAAATGGTACTATAAGTATTACGCAACCGAAGATATAACGGTAAAGGAGGGCGAATCGTATATTTCTTTGTACGAAACCGCCGTGAGCAAGCAACTTGAACTTGCGATATCCTCAAAGTCAAAGGAAAGAGCAACAATAGTTATACCGAGCGAAAGATATATGTCGGCATATACTAAACTTAAAGATAAGCTCGGAGAAGTCAATACGGTACTTGTCGGCGTTTCAAAGGAAAGCGATTATTCGAAGCAAAGCTCGCTCGCAACGCAAACCTGTGCCATGGTTATCGATTATGCCGTTCAGGGATATATGGCGGGCTATACCGCGGTCAATGCCGGATATACGAGGCTCGGCTTTATCGGATATGAAGATAATATGACAAAAGCGATGCTCATGGGATATATGGCGGGTGCCGAAAAGTGTGCGTCCGAAAAAGGTATGGCAGATGATTGCATCGGCTTGAAGTACGAGTATGTGATAAATGCCGAAAACAGCGACGATACCGCAAATATGATAAAGGATATGTATTCGACGTGCGATATAATAATGCCGGAAACCGTCGGACTTGAGCAGAGGCTTGCGGATAATGCTGGCGATAAGGCGTTTATATCCGTTACGGGAAAATATGCCGATATGGCGGAGTTTACGTATGCGATCGATTATGCGAAGCTGACGGAAAAAGTCAAGAAAAAGGTCGAGCTTGCGAATATATCGGCAGAAGTTACGGAATTTTCGTCCGATATATTCTTGTATAAATGCAAGGACGGCTTCAAATTCACAAAAGCCGACGGAGAAGCACTTATACTCAATACGAAAAATGTCGAATACGGTCAGACGGTGACCGATGTTCAAACACTTATCGAAACGCTTGCGAAAGTCAATGCCGAAAAGCTGAGTAAATGACCTGACTTTCGGACAAATTTAAATAGTTGCTTAAAGCCGACGTAAGTCGGCTTTTTTTCGCTCTTTCGATCTCATTTCATGTATGTTTAAGTAGTGGCAAAATCGTTGATCAATAATAATACCGATAAACGAAAAATATCTCGATTTGAATTGTAAAACAGATATGCGGAGGTGTGACGAGTATGAATGATATAAACAAAAAGATTATATCGATTATATTAACGGATAAGATTAAGGAATTTGAAGCAAAATTGCGGTTTGACGAAAAGAGCAAAAACACTGTCGAAAAGTATTCGTACGACGTAAAAATGTTTTGTGATTTCGTCGGAGAAAATGAACTTTGCAAGGCGGCGGTAATGGAGTTTAAAGCTTCACTTGCAGAGAATTATGAGATCTCAAGTGCCGATTCCATGATCGCATCGATCAATGCCTTTCTGCGGTTTGTCGGTTCGGGCGAATTTTGTATAAAACAAATTACGGAATTTTTACTTGTTATAATGAAATCTGTATACAACATAATGCCGATTATGTTGTATAATGAATGCCGAAATATAAAAAGATGGGTGAAAGTATGGTTACTTGGGATATGGTTATCGGCGGAGCAGTCGTTGCGGGCAATGTAATTGGCCGTGGTCTTGCTTTGATTTTCGTTCTTTGATCGAATATCTAAACAAAAGCGAACACACCATGAAGGTATTACCTTTATGGTGTGTTTGCTTATCTTATATGCATTATCTCAAAAATCAGTGCGAATAATTATTTTGCGGATTCTTCAACCGCAACCGCACAAGCGACTGTAGCACCTACCATCGGGTTGTTGCCCATACCGATAAGTCCCATCATCTCAACGTGTGCGGGAACGGAGGACGAGCCTGCGAACTGTGCGTCGCCGTGCATACGTCCCATGGTGTCGGTCAAACCGTAGGAAGCGGGACCTGCCGCCATG
>CAZCJU010000102.1:0-3749 GCA_964498965.1 uncultured Lachnospiraceae bacterium | reverse complement strand
ATATCTGAAATTGGCCGTCGGGCCGCCGACATCATGAATATATCCCTTAAAATCGGGAAGCAGTGTAATTTTTTTCGCTTCCTCCACAACGGACTCAACAGAACGCGACACGACGCTTCTGCCCTGATGAAATGCGATCGCACAGAAATTACATCCGCCGAAGCAGCCTCTGACGTGCGTCAACGAAAATTTGATTTCTTCTATTGCCGGAACTCCCCCGTCCTTTTTATAGCTCGGGTGATAATCACGCATATACGGAAGCGAATATACACGATCAAGCTCTTTTCTCGTGAGTGGCGGCATAGGCGGATTCACTACAAGCATTTTATTCCCATAATATTCCGTTACGGCTTTTCCTCTTATGTGATCGCATTCATTGTATTGCTCGGCATACGCACGTGCGTACAAAGCCTTGTCCGTTTTCAGATCGTCATACGAATACCCGTCAACGAAGTCAAAATGTATTTTGTCACCGACATCGGTAAGATATGCACAGCCTCTTACATCGTGTATTTTTTTTACGGGAACGCCCGAATCGAGAAGTTTTGCAAGACGCAAAAGAATATTTTCACCCATACCGTACGTCAAAATATCAGCTCGACTGTCCACCAGAATACTTCGACGCACCTTGTTATCCCAATAATCGTAATGTGCGAATCGGCGAAGCGAGGCTTCAAGGCCGCCCAATATTATAGGCACATCACCGTAAGCTTCTCTTATTCGATTGCAATAAACGATAACAGCTCTGTCCGGGCGTTTACCCGCCGCACCGCCGGGAGAATAATAATCGTATGAGCGTTTCTTTTTTGCGGCGGTATAATGTGCGACCATCGAATCGAGATTTCCCGACGAAACCAAAAAACCGAGTCGAGGTCTGCCGTATTCCTTAAACGCTTCACAGCTTTTATAATCCGGTTGCGGCAACATTGCGACCGTATAGCCCGCATCGCTCAACACACGTGATATTATTGCGGCACCGAACGACGGATGATCGATATATGCATCTCCGCAAACGTAGACAAAATCCGGTGTACCCCAGCCCAAATTTTCCGCTTCTTCTTTGTTTATCGGTAAAAATCCCTTGAATTTTTTCAAAATCGCTCCTCCGCTTCGATACAAGCTGTAATATATGATCAATGTGGTGTTCTTCCATAGTGCGATTTCGGAAAAATTATCGCACTATGCGAGAATTTAAATTGTTAATCAATAAACATGCAGAAAAATCGTCGATCATTTTCGTACATTCTGACGATTAAAAATATCGTATTTTGCCTTGACTTTTTCGACTTCTTCGTATATAATAATAGCGTCAAAACACAACATATAGTGTCGAAAAACATTTTTTCACTACATATAGTGTTTTTGAATGATTTTCGGCGTTTCGAATAACTATGTATAGCTTCCGCATTTTGCATTAACGGATATATTATATACCTTATTCGGAAAATATTCAAGTACTATTTTATAAAGGAGAACAAAAAATGATCACAATGATCAAAAAACGCGACGGACGTGAGGTCGCATTTAATATCGAAAAAATAGCAAGTGCCATTTACAAGGCTGCCGAAGCACTCGGCGGTCATGATTACTCAATAGCTATGAAGCTTGCGTGCGAGGTTGCCGAGCGTATCGAAGCCGAATGCAAAGGTACTTTACCTACGGTAGAGCAAATTCAGGACATGGTAGAGCGTGTGCTTATAGAGAACGGTCACGCAAGAACGGCAAAAGAATTCATTTTGTACCGTGCGGAAAGAACAAGACTTCGCGAAATGAACACGAAGCTCATGAAAACATATGAAAATCTGACCTTTAAACCCGCAAGAGACGTTGACGGTATGCGTGAAAACGCAAATATAAATGCGGATACGGCAATGGGTACGATGCTCAAATACGGCTCGGAGGGTGCAAAGCAGTTTTACGAAATGTACGTATTGGATCCCGCTCATTCAAAAGTACATAAAGAGGGCGATATCCACATACACGATCTTGATTTCTTCACTTTGACAACAACCTGCTGTCAAATAGACATCGACAAACTTTTCGAAAACGGATTTTCTACCGGTCACGGCTATCTCAGAGAGCCTAACGATATTTCAAGCTACGCCGCATTGGCGTGCATCGCAATTCAGGCAAACCAGAACGACCAGCACGGCGGTCAGAGCATACCCAACTTCGATTATGCGATGGCAAAGGGTGTTAAAAAGTCCTACAAGAAATTCTACAAGAAAAACATAGCAAAGGCACTTGAGCTTATCTGCGGCGACGCCGACGCTTATGCTCATGTTGAAGAGATCTACGACACTATCTACGAAGAAATCGGGAAAATACCCTCACTCGGAAGTGACTCTCTTTTCCGCACTGCGGAAAAGAGAATTTTGTCGGACAGATACGGCGACAATGCGGAGCGTGTAATAGAATTTGCGATCAACGAAACGTTGCCCGAGATCGACAAAGCCACCTATCAGGCTATGGAGGCACTGATCCATAACCTCAACACGATGAATTCTCGTGCCGGTGCCCAAGTTCCTTTTTCGTCGATCAATTACGGCATAGATACCACTCCCGAAGGCAGACTTGTTATCAAAAACCTTTTGCTAGCCGAAGATGCGGGATTGGGAAACGGCGAAACTCCGATATTTCCCATTCACATTTTCAAAGTCAAGGAGGGGAAAAACTTCAATCCCACCGACCCTAACTATGACCTTTTCAAATTGGCTTGCAAGGTATCCGCAAAAAGACTGTTCCCCAACTTCTCATTCATCGACGCACCCTATAATCTTCAGTACTACAAGGACGGCGATCCGAACACGGAGGTCGCCTATATGGGCTGTCGCACAAGAGTTGTCGCAAATTACTACGATAAAACACGCGAAACCGTGAACGGAAGAGGCAATTTGAGCTTCACCTCGGTAAATCTTCCCCGAATAGCAATAAATGCAAACGGAAACGTGGACAGATTCTTTGACGAACTGGACAGCAAAGTTTCGCTCGTAATAGCTCAGCTACTCGACAGATTTAAGATACAAGCTACAAAACGCGTTTACAATTATCCGTTCCTCATGGGTCAGGGTGTATGGCTCGACTCGGATAAGCTGAAATACGACGATGAAGTAGGCGAGGTCCTTAAGCACGGCACGCTGACAGTCGGATTTATCGGTCTTGCCGAAGCACTTAAGGCACTCATAGGTAAGCACCACGGCGAAAGTGCCGATGCTCAAAATCTCGGACTCGAAATAATCGGCTATATGAGAAAGAAAACAGATGACGCAACTAAAAAGTACGGATTGAACTTCTCGCTCATCGCCACTCCCGCCGAAGGACTTTCGGGTAGATTTGTCAGAATCGACCGTGAAAAATTCGGCGTAATACCGGGAGTTACCGACAGAGAGTATTATACGAATTCATTCCATATTCCCGTATATTATCCGATCGGTGCGTTTGAAAAGATCAAACTCGAAGCACCGTACCACGCCCTGACAAACGGCGGTCATATAACGTACGTTGAGCTTGACGGTAATCCTCTCGATAACCTTGATGCATTTGAAGCGGTAGTACGTTGCATGAAAGAATCCGGCATCGGCTACGGCTCGATCAACCACCCCGTTGACCGTGACCCTGTTTGCGGATATACGGGCATAATCGGAAACGAGTGTCCTTGTTGCGGCAGACATGAGGACGACGGCAAAGGCAACTTCGAAAGAATAAGAAGGATCACGGGTTATCTTGTAGGTACGCTCGACAGATTCAAC
>CAZCJU010000101.1:0-3780 GCA_964498965.1 uncultured Lachnospiraceae bacterium | reverse complement strand
TATGACACATATATGACACAAGTATGACACAATAAAGTATGAAAAAAGCACCGTTGCGGATGTGATATGCACCCCAAAAGTTAGACACTTTTGGAGGCGCATATTTTTATGGGTAAAACAGGACGAAAAAACCGGAGGTACTCGACAGAATTCTGAACTGCTCTTGAAAATAATACAAGGTGAACATTTGAAGCTTCTTGTTACAGTACGCAATGGTAGCAAAAATATTCATTCACTATTCTTCAATAACGGTGATTTTATACAAAACCATATCAAAGTTATTCTTGCTTTTGAAATTACCGTTGACATTAAAATCGGTCGAAGAAATGATTTTGAATGCTTGAAGTTCGGTGGTGAAGAAAAATTTCCAGTATATATTGAAACACCATAAATGCCGTTTCCGTGATCACGCGGAAACGGGATTTTAAATACATATATGATTAATTATGGTTACACGCTGTTGTACAAATACGGAGGTGTCGTCAAAGCTGTAAAAATATTCAAAAACTATTGAAAATATTTAAAAGTTGTGATACAATAGCCGTATTAAACGAAAAAAGAGTGATGATATGAAAATTATTTCTTTACTTAAAGACGATTCTTTATCGCTTTCATTTGAGGTTTTTCCGCCGAAAACGGATATGGGCTTTGACAGTGTTCGTCATGCAACGGAGGAAATCGCATCGCTCAAGCCGAGCTTTATGAGCGTTACCTACGGTGCCGGCGGAGGAACGAGCAAATACACTCTCGACATTGCGAAAAATATAAAGGACACATACGGTGTTCCGATCTTGGAGCATTTGACCTGTGTTTCTTCAAAAAAAGAGGTCGTAAAGGCGAGGATAGAGGAGATCAAGGCGGCGGGCATCGAAAACATAATGGCACTGCGAGGTGACATTCCCGAAGCACACGCCGAGCCGGACACTTGGCACTATCGTCATGCCATCGATCTTATACGAGAATTGCGGGAAAGCGGCGGGGATTTTTGCATAGGCGGTGCATGTTATCCGGAGGTACACCCGGAAAGTACGAATCGCAAGGACGATATTCTGCATTTAAAAGAAAAGGTCGATGCGGGCTGTGACTTTTTGACGACGCAAATGTTTTTCGACAACAATCTTTTATACAGTTTTTTGTACAAGATCAGAGAGGCGGGAATAACCGTACCCGTCGTTGCGGGAATAATGCCGATAACGAACTCAAATCAAGTCGAGCGTGCTATAAAGCTTTCAGGCTCGCATATGCCACAAAGATTTAAGAGTCTTGTTGACAAATTCGGGGCATATCCCGACGCTATGAAGCAAGCGGGCATTGCATACGCCACCGACCAAATAATAGATCTTTACGCTAACAATATCACCAATGTACACGTGTACTCCATGAACAAGCCGGACGTGGCACGAAAAATATCCGAAAATCTATCATGCATTTTGGGCATTAAATAATGGTACATAAAAAATCCTATTCGGGTCTGCCTATAGACAAGAGCATGATATACCGTTTTTGCGGATACGGCTCATCGTCTGACGAAAACATCGAGGCTTTGATATCGGAGTGCATAAGCGAGATATCCGACAAGCTGTCATACAGGCTCTGTTACACCGTTTTGCCCGTAAGCATTGAAGGTGATACCGTTATACTTCCGTCTTTTAAAGTCGATTCCGTTTCGCTTGCAGGCGAGCTTCGCCATTGCAGAAGCGTTATACTGTTTGCTTGCACGCTCGGACTTGAAATCGACAGGTACATAGAGCGTTATTCTTCCCTCTCGCCCGTAAAGGCATTGATATACAGTTCCGTCGGTTCGGCACAAGTAGAGGTTCTTTGCGATCGTTTTTGCCATGACATGGAAACAGAATACAATTCGGAGGGGATTTTTATGCGTCCTCGTTTCAGTGCGGGCTACGGGGATCTACCGATAGAAGTTCAGAAAAATATTTTTTCGCTTCTTGACTGCCAACGCAAGATAGGTCTTACGCTAAACGAAAGCATGATGATGTCGCCGTCGAAATCGGTGAGTGCGTTTATCGGATTATATAGATCAAATTAGGTTTTTGCCCGATAAAGAGTCGAGGGCATATTTTTCAAGCTGTACAATTCGGAGAAAGTTATGGATTTTAGGGATTTTCTGAAAAACAATACGGTCTTTCTCGACGGAGGGATGGGAACACTGCTCCAAGAGTGCGGACTAAAAGCAGGCGAATTACCGGAGCTGTGGAACATCACGCATCCGGAGGTCATAGTTAAAATACATCGGGACTACTTCGACAGCGGAAGCAATGTCGTAAACACCAACACGTTCGGTGCGAACACGCTGAAATTTTCGTCGGCGGAGCTTGAGGAAATTATCCGTTGTGCCGTTGAAAACGCCGAGGTCGCCAAATCGACGAGTGTTTCCGACAAGGAAAAATTCATCGCTCTCGACATCGGTCCTACGGGACGCTTACTGAAGCCGTTCGGTGATTTCGATTTTGAAGAATGTGTAAGCGTATTTGCCGAAACGGTACGGCTTGGCGTGAAGTACGGTGTCGATCTCATCATGATAGAAACGATGAACGACTCATACGAAACGAAGGCGGCACTTCTCGCCGTTAAAGAAAATTCGCAATTGCCCGTCATAGTTTCCAATGCATACAGTGAGGACGGGAAGCTGATGACGGGTGCGACGCCCGAAGCCATGACGGCACTTGCCGAGGCCATGGGAGCGGATGCCGTCGGTGCAAACTGTTCTCTCGGACCGAAGCAACTCGGCGACGTAGTAAAAAGGCTTCTTTCTTGTACGTCTATCCCCGTTGTGCTTAAGCCGAACGCCGGTCTACCCGAATGCATAGACGGAAGGACCGTTTACAACGTAAGTGCCGAAGATTTCGCAGTTGACGTAAGCGGCTACATAAACGACGGTGTTCGTATCGCAGGCGGCTGTTGCGGAACCACACCCGAATACATAAAAGCGTTGACCGATATATCGCAAAACAAAAAGCCCGTTGAAATCACGAGCAAGAAGATTACCGTCGTTTCTTCATACACTCACGCTTTGGTAATCGACAACGAGCCTGTTCTGATCGG
The DNA here is from genome assembly GCA_964498965.1 of uncultured Lachnospiraceae bacterium. Lineage (GTDB taxonomy): Bacteria > Bacillota > Clostridia > Oscillospirales > CAG-272 > CAZCJU01. The sequence goes on along the minus strand of CAZCJU010000101.1, from coordinate 717 downwards.
AGAAAGGATAAACCCGACCGGCAAAAAAAGATTTAAGCAGGCATTACGTGAAAACGATATCGATTACATACTTTCCGAAGGCATTTCCCAGCAGGAAAACGGCGTTCATATGCTCGATGTCAATGTCGGACTGCCCGAGATAGACGAGCCGAACCTACTCGAAAGCGTCGTATGCCGACTTCAAGCGGTCATTGATCTGCCATTGCAGATAGACACTTCCGACAGTGTCGCTATGGAGCGTGCTTTAAGGTGCTACAACGGTAAAGCTATGATAAACTCGGTAAACGGCAAAAGGGAAAGTATCGATGCGGTTTTCCCGCTCGTAAAAAAATACGGAGGGGTCGTTGTCGCTCTCACGCTTGACGAAAGCGGCATACCGAACACAGTCGAAGGGCGTGTTGCGATAGCCGAAAAAATACTTGCGGCGGCAAAGGAATACGGAATAAGCGAAAACGATATTATTTTCGATACGCTTTGTTTGACTATAAGTGCAGACAAAGATTCCGCAAATGTAACGCTCGGGGCTATGAAGTATATCAAAGACAAGCTTCATTGCCGCACCTCACTCGGTATTTCCAACATCTCATTCGGCTTACCGAACCGAGATCTTATAAATTCGACCTTTTTCGCTCTTGCTCTCGAAAACGGTCTTGATGCCGCAATAATGAACCCGTACTCGCTTGAAATGATGAAAACGTATTATTCATACCTTTCGCT
>CAZCJU010000100.1:0-3811 GCA_964498965.1 uncultured Lachnospiraceae bacterium | reverse complement strand
ATTTTTCAAAATGCCTGTTGCAAAAGGAGCGGAAAAGCCCGTCCTTTTCACAGAAAAATGTTTTTTTGACATTGCTTCGTATGATCTCGGCTTGCTCGGCATATTTTTCTCCGTCGTTTTCTTTACCTAAAGCTGCCGTTATTTCTCTCATGCTGTTAAGTGCGAGTATGAAAAAGCAATTGAGTGCGGCCTCGGGAAACCCTTCCGTTTTGTCATGTCCCTGCATCGTTTCCGACCATTCGTAAAAATTCCAGATCCCGCTTTGATCAAAAGAGGCGAGCAGTCCGTTCTCGGTGTGCTTTATAAATGTGTCCATTAAATGCACGAGCATTGGATAACATTCGTCCGCAAGTGAGGTGTCACCGGAATATTTTATATATTCGTTCATTTGAATAAAATAAACGAGCGAAAAAGCGGGGATCGGCAGATCCGTGCCGGCGGGGTAGCACAGCATCAGAAGCCCGTCCGGACGCATACCGTACGATATAAGCTTTAGGCAGGAACGCGGAAATTCGTATTCGGAAAACGCATAATAGCCACACAACATTTGATTTCTCGAATCAAGCGTGTATAACGACTGCTCTCGCCACGGACAATCCTCGTAATGCTCGTGCATACACTGAATAAGCGTATTCTGACAGGTCCGGTATATTTCATCTCGAAGAACGTTTCCGCACTCGTAGTTTTTGACGCTTAACGGATAAACGGTCGGACGAATGCCGACATAGTTTACCTTTATACGATTCGAATGAATAAAGAGCTGTAAATATCTGCAACCGAAGCGGCGAAACGGATTCATGTATACGTTTCTGCCGCTTTTGGCATCGAAAACACATGAAAAATTTCTGCCGTCGATATAAGTCCGTACCCGTCCGTCCTTCAAATGCTCGCCGAAGCCGATGTCTATCCTGCACGCTTCGTCAAGTTCGATGTCGATATCCAAAAAGCCCGACACCTCGCTTTTTAGGTCTATTATCAAAAACAGCTTCTCACCGTCGGCAGCCGTGTATACTCCGTCCTTTAACAGCGTGCGTGCTTCCCGAAATGCCATATATGCGTTTTGCATATCAAAACAGGCAAGCGATGTCGGAGCTTTATATTCGAATACTCCCTGAATGACTGTTTGCGGATCGCAACGCTCACATAATACCGTTTTTTTGTTCGGACGGGGAAGTATGTCGTTCGACGGCTTGCCCGTTAAAACGGCGTGCTTGCAGTCATGCGGAGCGGAGGTGAATTCTCTTGCCCCGTCGTATTTATTGTTGTCGTAATGATATGTTAGACCGAGCTGCGTGCTTATCATATGCGGCTCGCCGCTTACGTAGTCGGGCGAGGGACGGCACAGCGTAGCTTCCGAAGAATATGTGAGAAGTTCACCGCTTGATTCTATTTCGTATATCAGCTCCGCATCGGATACGGTATACGTCGAGGAATTTATTCCGTAGTACCACACGTTTATATAGATCGTGTTTTTTCCGTTTCTCACATATTCGCTTATGTCGATCTCGTCACCTATCTTGTAGTGCGGATAGTCGGCGTATTGGCCGAATGCGGCAAGAGTGCCGTTGATATAGCAGGCGTAATCGGAATCTGCGGAAATACGCAAAATGCATTTTCCCGCACTGTATTCGAAAGTGTCGAAAAAATCGAAATAGCTGTCCGGAGAATAATTTTCGGCAAATATGCGTGAGGCTTTTTTGAACATATGACTACTCCTATGGCTTTAATAGCGGTTTATAATAATATATTACATTATATTGATAAAAAAAGCAAGAATAAAACGGAAAATATTGAAAAATAAAATTACTGTACAAAAATCAAGAGAAGTTTGTGTATTTTTTTCACCGAAAAATATTTACAAAACACGTTTTTTGTAGTATAATGTAACGTAATGTATTTATAACAAATAAGCGGTGAATTATGAAAACGGGATTTGATAACGAAAAATACCTTAAGCTCCAATCGGAGCATATTATGGAAAGAATAAGCAAATTCGACAATAAACTCTACCTCGAATTCGGCGGCAAGCTCTTTGACGATATGCACGCTTCTCGTGTCCTGCCGGGCTTCTTACCCGACTCCAAGATCAGGTTGCTTCAGGCAATGAAGGATCAAACCGAAATAATCGTTATAATAAACGCTGCGGATATCGAAAGAAAGAAAATGCGTGCCGATTTCGGAATTACATACGATGCGGATGTGCTTAGACTTATCGATAACCTGCGTTCGCTCGATATTTACGTAAGTGCGATAGTTATTACGCAGTTTACCGATCAACCGTCGGCTGAAATATTTAAGAAGAAGCTCGAAATGCGAGGCGAGCGTGTTTTCGTACACCGCAGAATAAAAGGATACCCCAACGATATCGATACCATAGTGAGCGATAACGGCTACGGTGCAAACGAGTTTGTACCTACCACACGTCCGCTTGTCGTCGTGACCGCACCCGGACCCGGAAGCGGAAAACTGGCAACATGCCTGTCACAGCTTTATCATGAACATAAGCATAACGTAAATGCCGGATACGCAAAATTCGAAACGTTTCCGATATGGAATCTGCCGCTCAAGCACCCCGTTAATATAGCATATGAGGCGGCTACAGCCGACCTTAAGGACGTTAATATGATAGACCCGTATCACCTCGAAGCATACGGAAAAACAACGGTAAACTATAACCGCGATGTCGAAGCGTTCCCCGTTGTGAAAAAGATACTTTCAAGGATCACAGGCAAGGACGACATTTACCGCTCGCCTACCGATATGGGCGTAAATATGGCGGGGAAATGCATTACGGACGAGGAAGTGTGCAGAAAAGCAAGTGAGCAGGAGGTATTAAGACGTTATTATAAGGCTTGGTGCGATTATAAAAACGGACTTGTCGATATCGATGTCGCTTACAGAGTGGAATCGCTCATGCAGGAAATGGGAATTACGACAGCCGACAGATGTGTTACGGCGGCTGCCGCTGAAAAAGCGGCACAGACGGGCGTGCATTGCGTTTCAATGGAGCTTGACGACGGCCACACAGTTACCGGAAAATCAAGTGCCTTGATGAGTGCGTCGTCGGCGGTACTGCTCAACGCCCTTAAGTATCTGTCGGGCTTGTCGGACGATCTGCATCTCATTTCGCCCGTGATAATAGAACCTATAATATCGCTCAAGCGTTCGATCGGCTCTAAAACGAGTAAGCTCAATTTGCACGAAACACTTCTCGCACTGAGTATATCCGGTGCGACGAACCCATCGGCGGCGTTCGCACTTTCAAAGTTACCCCTGCTCGCACATTGCGAAGCACATTCGACGAAAATGCTTTCTTCCAATGAGGAAATGTATTTTAAGCGAATGAAGATCAACCTTACGTGCGACCCCGAGTTTTTGACCAAAGATCTGTATATCCAATGATTTAAAGAACCTGCGGAAATACAAAAGGCTGTTTCAAATGCGAAAATTTCGGAGCATTTGAAGCAGCTTGTTTTTTTATTGTAAAACTCTATTCTCTCCGACAAAGCCTACCTTCACACACGTCTACGTACTCTGCTTGACGGAATGAGTGATAAAGGCTTGCACATTGTTACGGAAACGGCAAAGGCGGTTGTGGAAGTCGAAGAAGAAAATCAAAAATGAACAACAAGCACGGCAGACTTATTTTTGAGTTTGCGGCGTTTTTCTTTTTGCTCATTTTTTGCGAAAAATCAGCCATTTTACCCCTTTCGGATTGTTTTATAAGTAAAGGGAGAAAGAACGAAAGAGTTACGATAGCAAGCACAGCAAGTGAGTACCCACTTGCGAATTTTCCTGCTTGTTGGGATAT
>CAZCJU010000099.1:0-3945 GCA_964498965.1 uncultured Lachnospiraceae bacterium | reverse complement strand
TGATGAAAACGTATTATTCATACCTTTCGCTCAAGGGTCTTGACAAGGGTTGCGGCAAATATATAGAATTTGCGTCGAAATACGTTTCACAACCGGCAAGCGAAAAACTCGATATAAAGAACGAGATTTACGTCAAAAGCGAACTGCAAAACGCCGTAATCAAGGGTTTGAGCGAACGTGCCGCCGTTCTCACGCAAAAGCTTCTCGAAGAATGCGATGCACTCGACATAATAAGAAACGAGATCATACCCGCACTTGACACAGTCGGCACGGGCTATGAAAGCAAGACAGTTTATCTTCCTCAACTGTTAATGAGTGCCGAGGCGGCGAAAGCGGCGTTCGAAGTCATCAAAGACAAAATGAGCGGTCGGACAATGCAGACGAAAAAATGCAGGTTCGTTATCGCAACGGTTCGAGGAGATATACACGACATCGGAAAAAACATCGTCAAGCTGTTGTTGGAAAATTACGGCTTTGAAGTCATAGATCTCGGGCGTGACGTTGAGCCTGAGCTTATCGTAGACACCGTACTACGTGAAAACGCACGTATAGTCGGTTTGTCGGCTTTGATGACAACGACCGTACCGGCGATGGAGGAAACGATAAAGCTGTTAAAACAACGTGTTCCGGACTGCAAGACCGTTGTCGGCGGTGCGGTACTGAACGAGGAATATGCCCGCAAGATAGGTGCGGACAAATATGCCAAGGACGCAATGGAAACGGTCAGGTACGCCGAAAGCGTAAACGATATTCTTTAAAGCGAAAAAAGCTTTCTTCTTTTCGGAAGAAAGCTTTTTTGTCGGATATTTTACATCAATTTCAAAAAATTGATGAGCTTATCGGCTATTTTTTTATGTCCCGCATCATTCGGATGAAGCCCGTCTGGCATATACTTTTCACGCAGTATCCCGACGCTCGGTTGCATACCGCTCACCGCATACAGGTCGAGAACGGGAACGGAATAATACTCCGCAACTCTTTTCTCCGCCTCCACTATACCGGACAGCTCAATATCCCACTTAACGCCCGCTTTATTCACGGGCAATTTTTCGTCGAGCTTATGAAGCGGTGTCATAACCGCTATTTGTGCTTCCGGGTACTTGTTTATCAAGCTTTCGAGAAGAATATGCATTGCTCCGTAGAATGTATACACAGTTCTGTCCGACATTGTACCGAGCTTCGCATCGCCGTGGTCGTAATCATTCGTGCCGCCGAACACAACGATGATATCCGCATCGGGATCCATTTTTTCGGCACGCATAACAAAATCCTCGTCGAATCGCAAGCACTCGCTCGGCACGGTTTTTCTCGCTATTCTCGTACCGCTCACGCCGTAATTACGAACGAACGCACCGGTTTTTTCGGCGATTACGTTCAAATAAATATTTTTCGGATCCGCAACACCGGCTCCTTCCGTTATGCTGTCACCCAAAAAGTTTATTTTTTTATTTTTCAGCTCCATTTTTCATCCCGTCCTTCCGTTTCTTATTATACCACACACGGCAGGATTTGTCAATAATAATCGAATTAAGCGGAAAATTCTCCCAATATAATTAAAAAAGAATTAATTTTGCAAAATGAACAAAAAAACTTGCGTAAATACTTGAAATTTGAAATTATTTATGATATCATATCTATATATATTGCGTTTTGGAGAAAAGATAATGGAAGAATGTAATCTCAAACAAATAGGCGAAAGACTTAAAGATCTGAGAGAGATATTCGCATATACAACTGAATACACTGCGAAAGAGCTTGATGTAACCGGGGAAACGTACATAAAGAGCGAAAACGGTGAATGCGATCTGCCGATCTCGTTTTTGCACAAGGCGGCAAAGCTGTTTCGTGTTGATATAACGGATATAATTTTGGGCGAAGCACCGACGCTGTCGCTTTATCATGCAGCACACAAGGGTGACGGTTTGCCTGTCGAGCATAGAGAGGGCTTTGCGTACAGAAACATGGCGTATCTGTTCAAGGATCGCCGTGTCGAGCCGTTTATAGTCATCGCACCGTATTCGGAAAAAGCTGCGGCTTCGCCAATTTCCCTTTCTGTTCACGACGGTCAGGAATTCGATCTTGTGCTTAAAGGCACTCTCAAAATGGTTGTAAACGACAAGACGGAGATACTTCACGTCGGCGAAAGCATATATCTTAATTCGAGATATCCTCACGGAATGATCGCAATCGACGGCGAGGACTGCGAATTTTTGGCTGTCGTAATTCCGGACGGCATATAAACAAGAAGTCATGAGATTTTTTGTACCGAGTGAGAGCATAAACGGAAACAAGATCGTCATCGGCGGCGGCGATGCGGAGCATATTTCGTATTCGTTACGCTGCCGTGTCGGAGAGCGTATCACGGTATGCGACACTTGCGGAAACGAATATGACTGCAAGATCGAGCGTATCACAAAAGATACCGTTTATCTTGTGTACGAAAGCGTCAAAAAATGCGATGTCGAGCCGGATGTTCGAGTGCATTTGTTTCAGGCGTTGCCAAAGGGCGAAAAGGCGGAGCTTATAGTTCAAAAGGCGGTCGAACTCGGTGTACATGACATCACATTCGTTTTAAGCGAACGATGCGTAGTCCGTCTTGACGTAAAAAGCACCGAAAGCAAACGCTTACGATACGAAAAAATAGCGAAAAACGCAGCACAGCAATGCGGACGAGGCATGGTTCCGCAGATAAACAATATCGTGCCTTACAAGCAGGCTGTCGAAAATCTCGGCGATTTTTGCAATATTTTCTGTTATGAGGGCAAAGAAACGACATCGTTGCGTGAGCTTCTCAAGCAACGCAGTTGCGATGACATTAATTTATTTGTCGGGCCGGAGGGCGGTTGGAGCCGCAACGAGTACGAGCTTTCGTTGACACGGTGCAAGGCGGCAAATCTCGGAAAACGGATACTGCGTTGCGAAACGGCACCGATATTCGCTTTGTCATGTATCGTTTATGAATGTGAACTGTGAAAAAATCGAAAACTAAAAGTAAACAATGCAAAAGTGCCGTAAGTTTTTTTGCGAAAACTATTGAAATTTGACAGAAAATCATGTAAACTATTGTTGAAATATACCGTTACAGGGCAAGCGTTTGTTCTGTAATCTACTGTCACGCAATAAAGGGGGAAACGCAAGCGCATGTCAAACAGATTATTTCAGGGTATTATTCATCAGATGAAAGATGCCGTAGACAGAAGCATGGGTGTCATCGACGAAAACGGCGTAATAATTTCATGCTCGGAATTAGGCAGGATAGGCGAAACGAGGCAAAGCATACGCGATGAGCTTTCCTATTCCATTGAATTGGTTTGCTCCGGCGGCTATACATACCGTCCTCTCATCGCAAGTGCGAAATCGGAATACATAGTATTCGTGGAAGGAGAGGACAAGCTTGCGGAAAAGCTTTCCGCCGTACTTGCCGTATCTCTCAACAACATAAAGTGTCTTTACGACGAAAAATACGACAAGGCTTCATTCATAAGAAATGTGATCCTCGACAATATATTGCCGAGCGACATATACATAAAATCGAAAGAGCTTCACTTCGATGCCGATGCCGACCGTGCCGTCGTGTTGATAAAATTCCACAATCACACCGATACGCTTCCCTACGACATGATATCGAATCTTTTCCCCGATAAAAATAACGACTACGTAATAAATATCAGCGAAACCGACGTGGTGCTTGTAAAAGAAATGCACAAGGGCTACGAGCAATCGGACATAATCAAGACTTGTCGTGCGATAGCCGACACGTTGTCCGCCGAGTTTTTCGCAAGGATATCCATCGGTATAGGTGCCCCCGCCGAGAATATCAAGGAACTTGCGCGTGCATTCAAGGAAGCACAGGTGGCACTTGAGGTCGGAAAGGTATTCGACACCGAAAAAAATATTATCGCTTACGAAAATTTGGGAATAGGCAGACTCGTATATCAGCTTCCC
>CAZCJU010000098.1:0-4416 GCA_964498965.1 uncultured Lachnospiraceae bacterium | reverse complement strand
AGGCGGCACATGGCAAATCGAAAACGGAATATTCAGATGAAATTCTATGTGACGGAGGAAGAAAAGCGGCTCATTGACGAGAAAATGAAACTCTTACCCACGCAGAGGTACGGTGCATATCTTCGCAAAATGGCGATTGACGGATATATCATTTACACCGATACCGCAGATATCAATGTCCTGTTTTTGCGTCCGCCGTTTTTCTCCGACATCGAGTTGTAAATTGATTATGAATTTTGTTTGTATTCAATTGACTTTTGCGACACAATGTAGTACAGTGAACGTGCCACACAATTTAATATATTCAAGTAATGGATTGCTTTCTATCCGAAGGTGAGCTGTACCTTTTTGCGCCCACATTGTGAATTTGATAAAAATGCAAATTCTGTATTATGTGGGTGCGATTTCCGTCTTGCATAAAAATTGTGTGGCAACGATCGGAGTTTGCGTTTTTTAGTGTGCCGACTTCGGTCGGTACACTTTTTTAATTTTCTATCAAATGGAGGAAACACTCATGACTCAGCAAACACCTCACGCACAAGGCATCAACAAGCAAGACATTAAAAAGTATCTTGTTTATGCTGCCATCGCACTGTTGGCACTCAATTTTTTGTTGCTTTTTTTGCCGGCAATAGTAACATATCAACCCCACGTTAAAAAAACGAGCAGTTTAGGCATTACCTATGACAACTGGCATACGGACAGAGCTTCGATGGTCGATTATTTATTCCCGGTTTTTCTGACGTTTATACCGTATCTGGGTTGCCTCTTTGACCTCATAACGTATAAATTATCATGGAAGAAGAAAGAATTATTGCAGAAAAAATTTTATTCCGGCAAAGACTTTATACAGCTTTTAGATAATACATTGGCTAAACCGGCTCGCTTTATATTGTTGAAATTTGCCGCAATTGCTCACGTGGTTGTATTACTTATCGCATATGCCGTTACCAAAAGCGAAGCCGCTGACCTTGCATGGAGTATCAAATATAATGTCGAAAACGGAAACGTACTTGAAGACGTGGAAGAAGTATATTGTCACATTACCGCGTTCGGAATCCTGAACATCATTTGTTCCATAGTTTTTCTCGTTCTCCTGTTTGTCCTTTCCTATTTTTCAAAGCTTGCCGTAAAGCCCGTTGATACGACAACTACCGCCGCACCGGTTTCGTAAAAAATCGACTTTTAATTTAAACACTGCGGATACACACTGTGTTACGAGATTGCAGATACGTCGGCTTCGGAACGGATTGTGAGTTTTACTCATCCGTGGCAATTCGGTAAATCTCTCCAAACAGTTTTAAACACCTGTTTTGATGCTAAATGTATCAAAGCAGGTGTTCTTTTGCCGTTCACCGAATGCTAAAAGCGGCAGGTGTATTGTACCTGCCGCCGTTACTTTTTATGAAATTGTTTATTCGCCCGGTTTGCGTGACTGGATAGGCTCGACATTGTTGTTGAGCGACCGAAATACGTAGCCCTGCGATTTCAATTCCTCGATGACCTGCGGAAGAGCCTCCGGTGTAGTCGTTTTGCCGCCGAGATCATGCATAAGCACGATTATTTTGCTCTTTCCGCGAGTATTCGTAGCGTTCTTGATGATGTTTTCGACCGTTTGCAATTTAACATCGGCATCCGTACTGTTTACGTTCCAGTCGAAATATGTTACACCCATATCCTGCAATGCTTTTGTTGCCAGCGGCATGATATTCGGGTTGCGGGACTTGTGAACGGTGTTACCGCTTCCGCCGGGAAATCTGAAAACCTGCGGATATACGCCCGTAACGCTGAAAATATGCTCTTGAAGATCGTTGAATTCCTTTAAAAAACCATCCAGCGTGGTATATACGCTGTCATATTCGTGCGTTGCGGTATGATTGCCTATCGTGTGTCCCTCGTTTACGATCCTCTTGTACAGCTCGTCGTATTTCGAACCTTTTTTGTTGACGAAAAACGTAGCTTTTATATCGTATTGCTTAAGTATATCGAGTATTTTCGGCGTGTTGTTTGTACTCGGACCGTCGTCGAATGTAAGGAAGCAGACCTTTTCAAGCTCGGAGTAGCTGTCGTAGCTGTCTTTGTCATCTATCATTGCCGACCCCGAAAGTTTTTTTTGTAAGATCCTGTAATCCGCAAGCAGGTCATTGTACGTTTTTTCCATGTCGCTATAGCTTTGGCTCAGTGTGGTGTATTTTTCGTCAAGTTCCTTGTATCGCTCGTCGTTTGACGCACTGAGCGACTGCTCAAGCTGAGCTTTTTCTGCCTGTACGTTTGCAAGGCTCGCTTCAAGCGTCGTCTTGACGGACTCAAGCTCCGTTATCATCGACGTTATCGCCGAAAACGAAGCGGATACGTCGTCCGATACGGTACTGTCGTCTGCCGAAACGAGAGAGGCAAGCTGCTTCGCCTGCTCCGTAAGACCGTTATATTTTTCGTCGAGTGCGGCTATTTCGTCGTTGAGTGCGTTGAGCTGTGCGTTGAGCTGATCGTTCTGCTTTTGCAGATTCGTCGTTTTTGCCGATTGAACGAAGAACGAAGAAGCGAAAAGCACGCAGAGCAACAGCGAAGCGGCGAAAAGACACATGAATGCACCGACGGCGTGCTTCGTAACTCGAATGCTGTTCTTTTTTGTCATTTTTGTATGTTGGGTGTTCATTATAAACTCCGAATAAACTCCGATTTCGGGTTAATGCCTACAATTATACCCTTTTTTTAAGATTATTCAACATCTTAGGGAGTATTATATCAATGGAAAATGTAAATTTTTAATTAATTGCCGGCTTTTTCGACGAACGATGGTATTTTAAAGCCGTTTTCGGCGATAAAATCGCACATATTGCGTACTCTTTGTACGTCGTAATCGCACAGAGCGTGCGTGTCGAAACCTACCGACAGCTCTATGCCAAGCTCTTTTATTCGCTTTTGTTGCGAAAGCTGTGCTTTGAAGCGTTTGCAATACTCATGCTCGCGGTGTGCGTGTATCGTGTCGAAATTCACGTTAAGCTCCCAAAACAGCTTATGCTCCGCCATCATGGTAAGGGTATCGGTACAAGTTTTTTCACCGTAGCCGAAAATGTCGATATGGGCAAGACCCACACGGCAGGGAAACAGATCGGCAAATTCGCATACCTTGTCGAAATCGACGTTTGCCTGCTCGAAATATTCAAGCAATACGTAGTCGTAGCCGACAAGCGATTTCGGATCGATGCCGTCGGGGCGGAGGAATGATACCTCCATGCCCCTAAGCACATTGATCTTATCCGCATATTTCGCACGCAGAGCGTTTATTTCGCCAAGCTCTTCGTCGAATCGCCCCGTTATCCAGTAGTTGTGGTCGCTTATGCCGACGCAGTCAAGACCGCAGTCGATCGCATTTAGGATAATGCTCTCTATGTCGTCCTGTGCATCGCAACTGTGATTTGAATGGTTATGAAGATCGAAATACATCAGTTTTTGATCGTCTTGTTTGCGTTTTCGTCAACCGCACGCTTGATGAAATCGTCAAGCGGCATGGCACCGAGATCGCCGAAGCCCCGTTCTCTTACCGAAACCGTACCTTCGTTCACTTCTTTTTCGCCTATGACGAGCATATACGGCAATTTTTCAAGCTGTGCCTCTCTGATCTTGTAGCCGATTTTTTCGTTTCTCGGATCCACGGTCACTCGCAGACCGTATTTACGCATTTTATTTGCCGCTTCGTTTGCGTAATCGAGCTGACCGTCGCCGATAGGCAAAAGGCGTATCTGCTCGGGCGAGAGCCACAGGGGCAAGGCACCCGCAAAACGCTCTATCAAAAGTGCTATTGTTCTGTCGTAGCAACCGAGTGAAGTACGGTGGATAATGTAAGGATATTTTTCGGTGCCGTCGCGGTCGGTGTACTTCATGTCGAATTGACGTGCGAGCATGAGGTCTACCTGCACGGTAACGAGTGTATCCTCTTTCCCATGGACGTTCTTCATCTGCACGTCGAGCTTCGGACCGTAAAATGCCGCCTCGCCTACCGCTTCGGTAAAATCGATCTCCATGTGATTGAGCATATTACGCATAAGACCCTCCGCTTCGTCCCATTGCTCCGGCGTACCGATATATTTCTTTCTGTCGTTGGGATCCCACTTCGACAAACGGTATGTCAGGCTGTCGGCAAGACCTACGTCCGTCATGACCTCTTTGAGCAACTTTACGCAGTTTTTGAACTCTTCCTCCAGCTGGTCGGGACGCAGTATAAGGTGTCCTTCCGAAATGGTGAACTGACGGACACGGATAAGACCGTGCATTTCGCCGGAATCCTCGTTACGGAATATCGTCGAGGTTTCGCCGTATCTTATCGGCAGATCCTTGTACGAATGCTTTTCCGCAAGATATACCTGATATTGGAAAGGACAAGTCATCGGACGCAGAGCGAACACCTCCTTGTCC
>CAZCJU010000097.1:0-4622 GCA_964498965.1 uncultured Lachnospiraceae bacterium | reverse complement strand
GTCATGAACGAGCTTTCCGGCATCCTCCTCCATATGGATCTGCTTGATTCCGATATCCTTACTGCCTTTTGAGGTGTTTATCGTGACCTTGCCGTTCACGGCAACGGGGGCAAACCACTGCGTAGTCTGATAGGAGCAGGGCAGATCGGGATAATAATAGCTTTTCTTATCAAACGTGGTAACTCTGTTTATATCGCAATTGAGCATCATTCCCGCCGTCATTCCCAGATCTATAACGCGTTTATTCACAACGGGAAGCATACCCGGCATACCGCAACACGCAGGGCAGACATGATCGTTCTGTTCGCCGCCGAATTCCGCCGAGCATGAGCAAAATATTTTCGATCTTGTCGCAAGCTCGACGTGTACCTCAAGACCTATAACAAGCTCGTATTTACTCATTTATTTTCCCTCCTTTTCCCATATTTTCGCAGTGTCGAACAGTGCCTTTTCAGAAAACGCCTTGCCCATGAGCTGTACGCCGCCGACAACGAGCGACGGCAAGCCGCTTATGCTTGCGGGAGCGGTAAACACGTTTTCGTCATACGAAATATACCTGTTTTCGTTCGTATCGGTTACGGTATACGAGGTTTTGGAGCAAGCGGGCATTATCAAAACATCGCATTTTTCGAATATTTCGTCGAATTTTTCGCAAATAAGGCGTCGTATTCTCATTGATTTATCGTACAGCTTCATGTAATTTTCGGTCGAAAGCACATCGGAGCCGTAGAGTATCGCCGTTTTGAGAAGAGGACCGAACGCTTCCGTTCTGCTGTTTGTATACAGCTCGCCTATCGTTTTGTAGTTCGGTGTACGGTATCCGTACTTCACGCCGTCGAATTTCGACACGTTATTGCACAGTTCCGCCGACATAAGCACACCCCATGCGGTTTTCGCACAGAGCAACGATTCGTCGTTCACCTCGACTGTTTCTATACCGTGTTTGTTCAAAACGGAAACGAGATCGGTGATTTTTTTCTTCGTTGCCTCGTCCGCATTTTCGGTTATGCTTCTTGCCACGGCGAGTTTTTTCACCTCATCGTGCTTACCGAGCGAACGTACGGCAGAGCATTTTTCTTCGTCGAGGCTCGTGCCGTCCTTATCGTCATGACCGACGATAACATCAAGTATTTCTTTGCATTTATCCGTATTTGTTGCGGTAACGCTAACGCATTCGCCCGAGCAGGCTACGGAAACCGTGCCGTAGCGCGAAACCGTACCGTAAGTGGGCTTTATGCATACCTTGTCACTCAGTGCGGCAGCTCGACGGGGAGTTCCGAAAGCATCAAGTCCGACACACGCAACGGCATCTGTTTTGTCGAGCAATTCGCAACCCGCACTCGTCAGCTTGCCATCGTCGTTTTCGCACGCACCGAAATAAGAGGTTTCGCCGAGCAGATCTATACTCATTTCTCCGACATTTGCCTTTCCGGCAATGCCGTAGCCCGCCTCGGTCAGGCTCGTAACAACCTGTGCGTCGAACAGACTTCTGTAATTTTCGAGCATTTTCGAGCCTGCGGCGGTAATAAGGTCTTTTGTCAGTATCATGTCCTCGAGTATTACGCTCTTGCCGACGCAGTCTTTTTTATCCGTATACAGCTTCATGTTTACCCTCCGTCATTCAACAAGTCTGGGTACTACCCAATATCCGTCGTTTGCCTCGGGGGCATCCTGCTGGAGTTGCTCTCTCGTGAAGTTCTTTATCACCTTGTCCTCACGCATAACATTGGTCAGCGGCATAACGTACACCATTCTTTCGGTGTTTTCCGTATCCATCTTGTCAAGCAGCTTCATTTCCTCGGCTTTCTTTTCGAAAAACGACAGGACGACCTTCTTTTCGTCCTCCGTCAGCCGCAGCTGGTTGAGTTTTTCAAGCCCTTCAAGCATTTCTCTGTTCATCGAAGCACCTCTTAATCTCTGATCTTAATATGGACCTCGCGAAGTTGCTGCTCGGTAACCTCGCCGGGAGCACCCATCATTACATCCTGTGCATTGCCGTTGAGCGGGAATGCTATAACATCTCTTATCGTTTCTTCGCCGGCAATAAGCATTATCATTCTGTCTACGCCCGGAGCCATGCCCGCATGAGGCGGTGCACCGAACGAAAATGCCGTATACAAGGCTCCGAACTTCGCTTTCACGTCATCCTCGCCGTAGCCCGCTATTTCAAACGCTTTTTTCATTATTTCCGGATTATGGTTACGTACCGCACCCGACGAAAGCTCCACGCCGTTACATACGATATCGTATTGATATGCGAATATTTCCAGCGGGTCTTTATTCATGAGTGCGTCCATACCGCCTTGCGGCATGGAGAACGGGTTATGCGTAAAATCTATCTTTTTTTCTTCCTCGTTGTACTCGTACATAGGGAAGTCCACTATGAAGCAAAATTTAAACGAATCCTCGTTTATCAGGTCAAGCTCGTGTCCGAGCCACGTTCTGATCTCACCGGCAAGTCTGTTTACGGCATGGGGAGCGTCGCAGATAAAGAATACCGTTTCTCCCTCTTTTATTCCGGTTATTTCTTCAAGCTGTTTCTTTTGTTCGGCGGAAAGAAATTTTGCGATAGGTCCTTTGTATTCCTCCCCCGCAAGCGTAAGATAACCCAAGCCCTTCATGCCGATACCCGTTGCGAATTTGAGCGAGTCCTCGAAAAACTTTTTGCTCTTGCCTCTGCAGTCGGCGACTATTCCTCTTACCGGCTTACCCTTGAATATCGGGAAATCGACACCGGCGAAAAATTCCGTCAGATCGCAGATAACGAGCGGGTTTCTCAGATCGGGCTTATCCGTACCGTATTTCATCATCGAGTCGTTGAAAGGAATGCGTGCAAACGGCGGAGCGGATATTTTCTTATCCGAAAATTCCTTAAACGTGTTGTAAACTACCTTTTCGGCAACCTCGAATACATCCTCCTGCGTAGCAAACGACATTTCGAAGTCGAGCTGATAGAATTCTCCGGGTGAACGATCCTGTCTTGCGTCTTCATCCCTAAAGCAGGGGGCTATTTGGAAATAGCGGTCGAAGCACGACGCCATGAGAAGCTGTTTGAATTGCTGAGGTGCTTGGGGCAGTGCGTAAAATTTTCCTTTATGCTTACGGCTCGGTACGAGATAATCTCTCGCTCCCTCGGGCGACGAAGCCGTCAATATGGGAGTTTGTATCTCCAAAAAGCCGAGAGCTTCCATTTGCTTGCGGAGAAAGCTCAATATTTTCGAACGAAGAACTATATTTTTGTGTATTGCGGGATTTCTCAGATCGAGATAGCGGTATTTAAGTCTTACGTCCTCTCTCGTTTGGATCGAATTTTCGATCTCAAAGGGAAGTGTGCGACTGCACGGACCGAGTATCTCAAGGCTTTCGCAACGAACCTCCACAAGTCCCGTTGCCAGCTTCGGGTTTACGGTATCCTCCGCTCTTTTCGTCACGTTTCCGGTGACCGATACGACCGTTTCCCTGGAAACTCCGTTCAAAAGACTGTCATCGGACAGAACGGTTTGGGTAACTCCGTAATGATCACGCAGGTCAACGAACACGACGCCGCCGTGATCTCGTATCGTATCCACCCATCCCGTCAGCGTTACACGCTGTCCGATATGAGCCTCGTTCAATTCGTTACAGTTGTGCGTTCTCAGCATAGCATTTATATCTCCTTAACAATCTGCATTTTGCTTGCGGTAAATTCCGTCGGGCGAAAAACAAAAAAACACCTCTCGCCCAATGGGACGAAAGCTGCCTTCCGCGGTACCACCCATATTGACCCGATATACGGATCCTCTCTTCGCATTCACGCAGCGTAACGTGCAATTCTACCGACTCCGTCACGAGAGCTTTCTTTTGCAGGCTCGGGAGCGTTTTTCGCATATTACGCCGTTACCGCCCTTTCACCTTACGGCAGCTCTCTTTGAACGTTTCATATGCTACTCTTTCCGTCACAGCCTCTACACGGGAATTATACTACTTTTTTTTTTGCTTGTCAATAGTTTTTTCGAATTTTTTCCCATCTGAAAAAATTTTACAACATGTGCAAAGGGCAGCTGTCCTTTGCACATTATTTTTTTGCGAGGTTAAACGCTTATGCGGATAGTCGGTATTCCTAAAACTTTAACCGTAAACGGCATTAAGTACGCCGTTCGTACAGATATTAGGAATATTCTTGCGGTCATATCGGCCTTTAACGATCCTGAACTTGAGGACAAAGAAAAAGTGCATATTTGCCTCTTGATTATTTACAGAGATTTTAATAGCTTGCCGCCGAAAGACTATCAAATTTAGGATGTCGATAACTATGTCAGAGAAAAACCGGACAGGCAACAGCCGATCAACACACGCTGTTTTAGGCACAAGGAATTACGCACAAAACGAACGCAAAGAAAACGATTATTACACAACAGGGCCGAAAGCCGCACACTTACTTATGGTGGTCGAAAATTTTTCTCCGCTTATATTGGAGTGTGCTTGCGGCGAGGGGCATTTGGCTAAGGAATTTGAAAAAGCCGGATTCTTTTGTGTGAAGAATGACCCACTTTTTTCGTTATTCAAACTTCCGATCATATAGCAGTGCCGCAATCAGCACCACGAAGCAGGAACCGGCATTATGTACCAAAGCTCCGGTGGTA
>CAZCJU010000096.1:0-4642 GCA_964498965.1 uncultured Lachnospiraceae bacterium | reverse complement strand
GTGATTATGAGGTGCAGAACGGCGAAAAATGCGATGCGGAATACAGACTTGAATTCCTCGACGATTGCGGCAACGTGATATCGACCGATGCACACTTGCTCTACGAGGATTTTTCATGTGCCGTGTATTCCGACGGAAATAAGCTCATCAGACGCTTTAAAATCAGCAGATTCGGAGGGGGCTTCTACCTGTATCTCGTGCGAAATACCGACCGATTCGATAATTATACGATGTTGCTTGAGGAAAAAAACTTCGAGCAGCTGCAAAACAGTAAGCGGTTTGTAAATATGATGGCGGTCGAGGAGGTGCTTTTGCACCGTGATGCCGTCATACTTCATGCCGTTATGATGGAATATAACGGCGAGGCGATATTGCTTACCGCTCCATCGGGAACGGGAAAAACGACACATTCCCGACTGTGGCAAAGATTGTATAACGCTCGGATCATAAACGGCGATCGTGCGATAATCAGACGGCAAAACGGCATGTATTACGCATACGGTTCCCCGTATACAGGCTCGTCCGGCATCGGACTCAATGTCGGATCACCTTTGCGTGCGATTGCGGTGCTGCGGCAGGACGCAAATAATTCAGTTCGTCCGTGTACGGCACGGGAATCGTTTTACAGCCTTTTTACCGAATGCGTTGTTAACAATTGGAGCGAAAGCTTTGTTGAAGATGTGACAGATCATTTGACGTTACTTGCGTCCTCCGTTCCGGTGCTTTTGTTTAAGTGCAATATGGAGGACAGTGCGGCGACAACCTTGAAAGATTTTATTTACAAAAATGGAGGAGAGAGAAAATGAAAAGAGCAATTAAAGCAATTTGTTCTATGCTTCTCGTTGCCGTCATGACCGTCGGTATGTATCCGATGTCGTCGAGTGCGGCAATAGATCCGGCGGAATACTGTGTCCCTGTGCTTAAGAGCTATACGACATCATCGGGTACTTGGAAGCCGAGCGAAAACGCACGCTTCTATATCGTCGTTTCAAGCGGGGAGTCGCCCGACGAAGAGCTTGTCGAAATGATGAATACCGTCGTAAAGGAATTCGTGGCGGAGGGCTACTCCTGCACAACGATATGCTACGGCGTAAAGGAAGCCGCACGTGCGACGGATATCATTATCCAAAGCGGCGAAACAGGCGTACCGACAAGTGTCAAGCAAGGCATACGGGAGCAGAGCTATAAAATAGAGATAGGCTCACGTGTTACCGTAACTTATAAAGCGAATATCGGAGCTTTTTATGCGTTTACCACGATATTGCAGGTACTGAGATATACGAGCAAGGCTATGCCCTGCGGTACGATCGTTGACTATCCAGATACCGTTACACGTGCGGCTCAGATAGATATAGCGAGAAAATACTATACACCTAATTGGTTGAAAAACTATATCAAAGAACTTGCATGGCTGAAATATAACGAAATAACGTTACATATTTCCGAAGATCAGGGAATGCGTCTTGAAAGCAAAACATATCCCGGATATGCCGGAAGTAGGCTTTTCCAGAGTTCTATCAATAAAGGTAAAACTGATCCCGACGCAGGAAAATTCTTAACTCAAGAAGAAATGAAAGGAATAGTGAAAACGGCTTTTGAATATCAAGTCGATGTTGTTCCTTCTTTTGACAGCCCCGGACACATGAATTATCTTTTGGGTACGCATTATGCAAAGACGGGAAAAAATCTCGGAAATTCTTTCAATTACAACGGTTCTAAATATCAGCCGAGCATTGCGGAATATAGAGTACGTGCGATTGATCTTTCAAATTCCGATGCGAGAAATTTTGCACTTGATTTTTACAAAGAGTTCGGAAAATTTTTTGCCGATCTCGGTTGCACTAAATTCAATATCGGCGGTGACGAGCTTTTCGGTTGGAGTACAACTACGCTCGGCGGACAGACATTTTTTATAACCGGCGGCGTTAGCAATACTAATTATAAATCTAATTGGGAGGCAAATACACACTGGGCAAGTTATGCTCAAAATACTCTTAAAATATCGAACGGTACGGCTTACGATACATTCATATCTTATATGAATTACGTTGCGGAAATGTTGCAAAATGAATACGGATATAAAACGATTCGTTGCTTCAGCGATGAGATTTATCACCCGGCAGGAGCTAAGAATGCACACGTTTCGCTGAATGAAGATATTGAAATTTGTTTTTGGACCAATGCGACGAATTATTTTGCACCGTTTTCGACATTCACTCAAAATAACCGAACGCTTCTCAACTGCATTGAAGATAATTCTTATTATGTTTTGACAGTTAATGATGATTATAGCAAGAAGTCCTTTGACACCTTGCATCCCGCATTGAAAAACGGCGGTGAAACTATTTACAATTCATGGAACGGTTCTACATTTTACGATACCTATAACACCAGTTCTACGAAAAACACACTTGCCGTAACGTCCGATAAAAACGCAGGTTCCGTATTCTTCATATGGTGTGATTCACCGTGGGTGGAAACGGAAAACGATGTCTATAATAATGTTAAACCGCTTATTCGTTCGTTTGCCGCAAAAATGTGGAGTTCAAATGCACAAAACGGACTGTCGTATAATGAGTTTAAAACCGTGTATAATGCGATCGGACAGGCACCTTTGTATAATAAAACGGTGAATGTCGATAAGATCGAGGCGATACGTGCCGATGTTTCATCGAAAGTGACTTTGAATTACTATCAGAAGGATACGACCGTTAAGATAAAAGCTTCCGAAACGAAAAGCGGTTACTCGGGCGACGCATATTCGTTCGGCACTGTACCCGATATCGACGGATATATATTCGTTTCACAGACCGATTCGCTTTCCGGCACACTCGGTCAGACCGATAAAGAGATCAATCTTTACTATTACAAGAGAGTTAAGACAAATGTTACGGTGAACTATTATAAAGCCGGAACAAACGAAAAGATCAAGACCTCGCTTGTACTCAGTGACTATGCAAACGAGCCGTATTCCGTTTCCGTTCCGTCGATAACGAACTACGCATACAGTCACTGCGATGGCGAGCTTACGGGAACGTTTACCGACGGCAATCAAACAATAAATCTGTATTACGTTTCGATAGACAAATCGTCTTTGCAGGATTATGTGGATCATTTTATCCCCTCGTATTTTGCGCAAAGCGGATATGACGGCTATCTTGAGGCGTGGTACGATGCAAAACAGGTGCTTTCGAAGTCCGCACCTACTCAGGAAGAAATTGATACGGCGATAAACGGTCTGAAAAACGTTATAAACGATATGAAGCGAAGCCAAGTATGCATAACCGTCGAGTACTACAGTGTAGACGGCAAAATGATTCATGAGGCAAGCAAGGTATATGCGGAGGCGGCATCATATTATAATATAACAACGACCGTCAATGCGGTTACAAACGAACTCGGCAGAGGAGTAAGGTATACCGTCGGCTCGCAGATGGGCTATATCAGTGCAACGCCGATCACCGTAACGATAGTATATGCTTAAAGGATATGAGTATTAAAAGGTCGATCTTAGCGAAGTCGGCTAAATCAAAAACCCCCGCTTCGGGGGTTTTTGAGCTGACACCGAGATGCAATATGAATTGCAAAATGTGCTATATAAGAATGACAGAGGAAGAAATGAAGCCGATAGGCAGAGAACTGAACACCGAAGAGTGGAAAGCAATATATGATGATGCCGACAAAAACGGCTTGTTGTATCTTCTTTTTACGGGCGGCGAGGTTTTTTTGCGTCCGGACTTCGGGGAACTATACAGCTATGCGTACAAAAACGGCTCGGTGCTTTCGGTAAACACGAACGGCACGATGATAACCGAAAAAAACGTGCAAATGCTCGAAAGTATGCCGCCGGAACACGTAAATTTGACGTTATACGGCTCAAATGACAAAATATACGAAGAGCTGTGTTCCGATCCGCACGGTTATACAAAGCTTATGAGAACGCTTGCCATGTTCAGAGAGGCAAAGGTGAGATATTTGCTTAACTGCTCCGTTACGCAAAAAAACGTCGATGACCTTGATAACATGATAAAATGTGCCGGCGAGAACGGTGCGGAGCTGAATATTGCGGTTTATATGTTTCCTCCCGTCAGAAAAAGCGATATTTGCAAAACTCATGAGTCGATACGCTTGAGTGCGGAAATGTGCGGCGAGGTGCTGGCATATTTGAATTGCAGACAGAAGCGTGATACGGTAAAAGCCGTACTTGAAGCTTATGATGCCATGAAGCCGACCGAGGACGACGACTTCATTTGCCCCGATACGGGCATGAAATGTCTTGCCGGAACGGCATCATATTGGGTAACTTGGTACGGAAAAATTAAAGCGTGTGCTATGTTTGAGGAGGAGTATTCGCTTGACGGCGGTTTTGAAAACGCATGGAAGCGGATAACGGAAAGTGCAGATAAGATTAAGCTGCCGGGAAAATGTCAGGTATGTCCGAAAAAGGCGTTTTGCCGCAGCTGTGCCGCAGTGAATTTTGCGGAAACGGGCGAATACGGAAAAATACCCGAGATAATGTGTCAAACGGCGGATTCTTACATTGCCAACGCAAGAAAAATATTAAATAAATAAAGGGTGCGAAAGTGACCCTGCTGGTAAAACAGTAATTCGCAATTTTCTTGGAACAGGCATGATTTCGGTC
>CAZCJU010000095.1:4167-4656 GCA_964498965.1 uncultured Lachnospiraceae bacterium | reverse complement strand
AGGCTCTTATGAGCTACATAAGAGAACAACAGATCCCCTGCCCCGGTTGCGGAAAGAGCGACTTTACCGACATTCGTAAATTCAACCTCATGTTCAAGACGTACATGGGTGTTACCGAGGACAGCTCGTCCGAGCTTTATCTCCGTCCCGAAACGGCACAGGGCATATTCGTAAACTTCAAGAACATTCAGCGTACGACACGCCGCAAGCTTCCGTTCGGCGTTTGTCAAGTGGGCAAATCGTTCCGTAACGAGATAACGCCCGGCAACTTCATATTCCGTATCAGAGAATTCGAGCAAATGGAGCTTGAGTTTTTCTGCAAGCCCGACACGGACCTCGAATGGTTCGCATACTGGAAAAAGTATTGTGCGGACTTTCTGTATTCGCTCGGCATGAAAAAAGAAAATCTCCGTCTGCGTGACCACGAAAAAGAGGAGCTTTCGTTCTATTCGAAAGCGACGACGGACTTCGAATACCTGTTCCCGTTCG
>CAZCJU010000095.1:3804-4157 GCA_964498965.1 uncultured Lachnospiraceae bacterium | reverse complement strand
TTCGGCTGGGGCGAGCTTTGGGGCATTGCCGACAGAACGGACTACGACCTAAGCTGCCACATCAAGCAGAGCGGTCAGAACCTCGAATATTTCGATCCCGAAACGAACGAGAGCTATGTTCCCTACGTTGTCGAGCCGTCGCTCGGTGCGGATCGTGCCGCGTTGGCGTTCCTTGTCGAAGCCTACGACGAGGAAAAGCTTGACGACGGCGATACGAGAGTGGTCATGCGTTTCCACCCCGCACTCGCTCCCTTCAAGGCGGCGATATTACCGCTTTCAAAGAAGCTTACGGCGGAAGCGAGCGAGGTCTACACGCTTCTCGGCAAGTATTTCAGAGTCGATTATGATGACAG
>CAZCJU010000095.1:0-3794 GCA_964498965.1 uncultured Lachnospiraceae bacterium | reverse complement strand
TATCGGCAAGCGTTATCGCCGCGAAGACGAAATCGGTACTCCGTTCTGCATAACATACGACTTCCGATCTAAGGAGGACGGCACGGTAACGGTACGTGACAGAGATACGATGGAGCAGATACGTCTGCCGATTTCCGAGCTGAAGGACTACATTGAGGAAAAGGTAATGTTTTAATCAAAGCAACGATAAAGCCGCCCGTTTTCACGTGCGGCTTTACTGTTATATTACCGGTTTCGGCTTTGACTTATTTCGGTCGTGTCGGCTTCGGATACGTCGGTGCTTTCCGACGCGTCCTCTTCCGGCTCGGTCGGCTTTGAGGTATCGTCGTCATCGTCATCGTCATCTTCGTCGTCATCGTCATCGTCGCCGGTTTCGGTGTCGGAAACATTCGAATTGTCGGTATCGGTCGCCGTATTGTTGATAAAATACGGTGACGGGAGCAGATCGGTATCTATTTTTTCCGCGTTGTATTTTGACGGCGAGATCTTATCGAGTCCCAGACCCCTGTCGAAAAGCAACAGGCTTGCGGCGGGAGTTTCTCCGAAATCTACGTCGTCTATATAATATGCGTCGAGGTAAACGTAGTCGTTGATATAGACCTTCGACATACCGTTTTCAAGCGTTTCGTATATAACCGCATTGCCGTCCTCATCGGTTTCGTGTGCGAGTATTCTGCCCTGCTCGTCGGTGACGGCGGAATTTTCGGGTGTATACAGAACCTCCTCGTATTGCTCAAGTTCCACGTTATCGAAAACGAGGTATCTGAAATGATATCTGTTTGTTTTCACCGCTTTATAGGTATAGCTTGCGATACGCGTTCCGTCCTCGAACAAAAGCGAATACACGAACGGTTCGTCGGTGTTTATGTTCGAGCCGTATTTCTCCTCGAGCATACCGAACACGCTTTTGTTATATCTCACGGTAACCTGAAGCTGTTTTGCTTGCGGGATATAGACTATATTGAATATTGCGAGGTTATAGCCCGTTTGCTGCTTCGAATCATGCTCGTCGATGAATATTTGCGGGTTTTGCGTATACATGACGAAATTATCTTTATCGGCGATATACGCATCGTGCGTCGTTTTCGTTATCAATATATCCGTTTTCGGATTGCTCGTACAAAGTCTTAATGCGAAAAATCCGTATATGAATATTATCAATGCGATAAAAAGCGATTTTACGACGGTTTTGATTATTGTCCACGCTTTGGGTGTCGGCGGTCGCATTCCGTAATCGTTATCTTCCAATTTAATTTCCTCCGTGCGGTACTTTTATGATTTTATCACGGCACATCGAATAATGCAACAGAAAATATTTAATTTTTGCTAAATAGGGGAAAAATTCAAATGAAGAACAATAAAAACGTAAAAAAGAAAGGCAAGAGCAAACCGAAATGGGGATTTCTTCTCGTTTCGCTCGTTGCCGTTCTCATATTCGTACTTGTCGTCGTATTCGGCTATTACCTCGGCTCGCTCGTAAACACATAAAAGGCCGTGCGGCTCGATACGCATTGCCGACACAACGCGGCTCACCGCTTGTTCAGCCAAGCGAAACAACGGTCCTTATATTCCTTCTCTCTGTAATCGAACGTGTGCCGCACGGGCGAATGCGGGATGGGAGAGGCGATAAGCCGCCTTAAGCATTTTTCGATGTCATCGACGCTTGCCGACGGCAGGATAACGCCTGTACCCTCTTCCTTGATATACTGTCCGATATCGCTTGTTTCGGTAGTTATTATCGGAACGCCGCAGGTATACGCTTCCGTAAATTTCGTCGGAAAGCCGGCGTTATTACGCAAGCTGCTTTTTCTGATGAACACGTAATAATCCGCACCGATAACGTACCTCAAAGCGGTCTTATGCTCCGCTCTGCCGTGAAGCACGACATTATTCGGTATTTTCAGCCCCGGGTACAGCTTTAAAAGCTCGTATTCGTTCGTGCCTATCACGGACAGACTGCATTCCTTTACCCTTGCAACGGCGTTTATCAGGTCGTCCAAGCTGTCCTTATTGCCGCCCGCCGTACCGGCAAAGCACAGCTGCACCTTGTCCGTATCGGCATCACGCAGTCCGTCGGCGTACCATTTTTCGTCGTCGGTATCGTTCAGCGGAGGAAGCCGCAGTACGGGAAGCTTGAATTTTTCGTAATACTCTTGCATAAGCGAGCTTATGACGAGCATTCCGTCACACAGGCGGGGTATATTTCTTTTTCCTATCAGCCAATCGGCTTTTTTTATTATCCTTTTGACGAGCGAGCCGCTTGTTTCGGCGTTCCATTCGGTGATATCGCAGAAAAATGCGATATTCCTTTTCTTCGCAACCTTTTTTGCGGCTTTGGCAAGCGAATACGTCGGGTTGTACAGCATCAATGCATCTATGTCCTTTTCCCTGTCGAGTATCATTTCGATATTCTCGGTGCTTGACATATATTTCAGCCAAGCCGCACCGCCCGACGGATACGGCTCGAGGTAGGTCGGAAATTCTCCGTCCCGCCTTGTCGGCTCGTTCACGCTTCTCGAAGCGGACAGAAATGAGGTGCTTACGCCGCAGAGTGCGAATGTCCTTGCGACACCCGTCACTCTGTGTGCGGCGGCGTTTTTATCGGGAAGCTCAAACAATCCGCAATAAAGAACGTGCTTTATCATATTATTTTTTCATGCTGTCTGCGGCGGCGAGAATGCCGTTCAGCTTTTCTCTGTAGCCGGCAAGCTTCGCTTCCTCGCCCGCAATAACGGCGGCGGGAGCTTTGGCACGGAAGCCCTCGTTCGACAGCTTCTTTTCAAGGCGGGCTAT
This sequence comes from uncultured Lachnospiraceae bacterium, assembly GCA_964498965.1. Lineage (GTDB taxonomy): Bacteria > Bacillota > Clostridia > Oscillospirales > CAG-272 > CAZCJU01. The sequence goes on along the minus strand of CAZCJU010000095.1, from coordinate 1,001 downwards.
TTCGCCCTCCGTTGCCGCTTTTTCCTTATCGAGCCTTGCAAGCTCCTTTTCGGTATCGATTATTTCCGAAAGCGGGATATACGCCTTGCAATCGTCGGTGACCACGACTACCGCACCCGGATCGTCATAGCTTTCGTCGAATATAACCTCGGATGCGGATGCCAGCTTCGTGAAGAATACGGCGTTTTCGGGGCAAAAGGCTGTCTTGTTATCGGAAACTATGTGTACCGCCGCTTTTTTGGACGGGGGAACATTCATTTCCGCACGGCGATTCCTTATGGCTCTTATTATCGCTATAAGCGATTCGACCTCGCCTTCTTCCTTTTCGAATACGAGGTCGGACGAATAAACGGGATAGTCCGCTATCATTACGCTTTCGCATTCATGCGGAAGGGCAAGGTAAATTTCCTCGGTTATAAAAGGCATATAGGGATGGAGCAGCTTCATCGTGTTCGACAGAACGAATGCGATAACGTTTTGAGCGACGAGGTTTTCCTCCGTACCCGTGAGAGCGAAGCGAGGCTTGCAAAGTTCGATGTACCAATCGCAGAATTTATCTCTTATAAATTCGTACAACTTTGCGAGTGCCACGCCGAGTTCAAAGCCGTCGATGTTCGTTTCTATCTCTCGGCAGAGCGAGTTAAATGCGGAAAGTATCCACTTATCCTCCGCCCTGAGCTTCTCCTTGCCGGGCAGTGCGATCTCGTCTATCGTCAGATTCATAAGCACGAAACGAGCCGCATTCCATATCTTGTTTGCGAAGTTTCTCGCCGATTCTATCTTTTCGTCCGAGAAACGCATATCGTTTCCGGGGGAGTTGCCCGTGATAAGAGCGTAACGCAGTGCGTCCGCACCGTATTTGTCTATCATTTCGATCGGGTCGATACCGTTGCCGAGCGATTTCGACATTTTTCTGCCCTGTGCGTCACGCACAAGGCCGTGAATGAATACCGTTTCAAACGGTATTTCGTTTATATGCTCCATGCCGGAGAATATCATAC
>CAZCJU010000094.1:0-4666 GCA_964498965.1 uncultured Lachnospiraceae bacterium | reverse complement strand
CATTACTAGGTACTCGGGGTAGAAAAAGGTGCGACGGATTCCGATATAAAAAAAGCATACAGAGCCGTAGCAAAAAAGTATCATCCCGATCTTCACCCCGGAGATGCGGAATGTGAAAAAAAATTCAAAGAAGCGAACGAAGCGTATGAAGTCTTGTCAGACAACGAAAAGCGTGCGAAGTACGATCAGTACGGTCACGCAGGCGTTGACCCGAATTCGGCATACGGCAATGGCTTCGGCGGCTTCGGTGACTTCGGAATGGATTTCGGTGATATATTCGGTTCGTTTTTCGGCGGCGGCACATCAGCACGTTCAAGACGAGGCTCAGACGGTGCGGATATTTTCCAGCGTGTGTATTTGACATTCGAGGAAGCGGCATTCGGTTGCAAAAAAGAGGTTAAATACGCACGTGTGGAAAAATGTCCCGATTGCTCGGGAAGCGGAGCCGTAAAGGACAGCGAGGTCAAGACATGTGACAAATGCGGCGGTCGCGGTCAAATAAACACAACACAGAGGACAATCCTCGGTTCCTTTTCTTCGACGACCGTATGCGACAAATGCGGCGGAAAAGGCAAAATAATAACAAATCCGTGTAAAAACTGCCGAGGAAAAGGCTATATTCGCATCAACAAAAAGATAGAGGTAAATATTCCCGCAGGTATAGACGAGGGACAACGTCTGTCGGTACGCGGTCAGGGCGATGTAAGCACAAGCGGCATGAATCCGGGTGACCTCGTGATAGAGGTTTCCGTAAGACCGCACGCCATGTTCACACGTGACGGATATGACATCTACTGCGATGTTCCGATAACATTCGTCGAAGCGGCACTGGGTGCTGAGCTGGATGTACCGACGCTCGAGGGCAACATAAAATACAAGATCCCGGAGGGTACGCAGACCGGAACGGAATTTACCGTCAAAGGCTCGGGTATAGCCAATTTAAATTCAAGCAGGCGCGGAAATCTCGTTTTCAGAGTCATCATCGAAACTCCGAAAAATTTGAGTGACAAGCAGAAGCAACTGTTACGTGAATTTGCGGACTCCTGCGGCAAGGGCAATTTCAAAAACAGACAATCGTTTTTCGACAAAATATTCAAGGATAAAAAATAATGGAATATAAACAGATAAAGGCGACCTGCGGTGTAGACGTACTCGAACAGGTATGTGCCGTAATGAGCATGGTCGATAACGGTCTGATGATCGAAGATTACAGCGATGCCGACGAGAATTTAAAAACCGTTTACGGCGATCTGCTCGACGAAAAAATACTTAATGCCGACAAAACGATTGCTTCGGTCAGCGTTTTTATTCCCGATGAGCGAAATCCCGCCGAAGCGTTAAGCTATATAAAGGACAGGCTTGCACATCTCGGCATAAACGCCGATATCACGGTGAACGGTGTTGCCGACGAGGACTGGGCAAGCAGCTGGAAAAAATATTACAAGCCGACACCTATCGGCGAGCATATAGTAATAGTTCCCGCATGGGAAAAGTACGAGAGCAAACCGAACGATATCATAGTTAAAATGGATCCGGGCATGGCATTCGGAACGGGATCGCACGAAACAACACGTCTTGTCGGTGCGTGTATCGAAAAATATCTGCACAAAGGCGACCTTGTACTCGATGTCGGAACGGGTAGTGGCGTACTTGCTATCATCGCCTCCCTCCTCGGAGCATCGCACGTTGACGCATACGATATCGACCCCGTAGCGGTTCGTGTCGCAAACGAAAACATCAAGGACAACGAATGTGACAACATATACTGCGAGGTATCGGACCTGCTGAAAAGCGTTGACAAATCGAAAAAGTACAATTTGATAAGTGCTAATATCGTTGCGGATATCATCATTCGCATGAGTTCGGAATTGGCAGAGTACGCCGCAGACGGCTGTATATTTTTGGCATCTGGCATAATCAACAGTCGCGAAAACGAGGTGCTTGAAGCAATGGAGAAAACTCCGTTCAGGTTTTTATCGAAAATCGAGGACAAGGACTGGGTCTGCCTTGCATTCGTAAAATAATTTTGCTCTCGTTGATTTGTTGAAAGGAACAAAACGAAATGAAAAAAATCATTTCCCTTATTTTGTCCGTTTTGTTTGTCCTGTCGTTTTCTTCCTGCTCCTTAAATTCGGAAAACGGCGACAATACTACCGAGGACAACGCAAGCAGATCCGTGCAAATAACGGATTTCGACAACAGCTCATACACTTTGACTTCGCCGCCCGAGCGTATATACTGTGCGTCCGCAACGGCTGCGGAGATTTTATATTCACTCGGCACATCGAAGTATGTAAAGGCACTCAATGCGGAATGCGAAAAAGTCGATACCGCCCCCATGGATGCGGAGATATTCGAATTGGATTCCAACGTCGTTTCGAAGCTGACGCTTGCCGAGATCGATGCGGTATTTTACGAGGACGATATCTCGTCGGAATTACTTTCGAGTATAAAAAGTGCCGATATCAAAACCTTTCGTATACGTTCAAGCGGCGGGATTTCGGTCGCTCAATCGAATATCCGTTTGATCGCATCGATAATGTTCAAGCAGGATAACGGCGATAAGCTATTAGACGTGATGCGAAGCGAAACAGAGCATATCAAGAGCATGGCACAGGCACTGCTTGAAAGAAAAACGGTTGTCGTTGAGGGCGGTACGCTCGAAAACAGAATAGTTTACGGTGCCGATACGCTCATAGGCGAGCTAGTCACCATTGCCGGCGGCGATAATGTGTATGCCGATGTTTCGGGTGAAGTCGTTGCCGATGACAACGATATCATCTCAAAAAATCCCGATGTTTTCATTTCGCTCATAAGCGACGAAAAATGCACGGTCACATCAATACGCCAAAGAAACGGCTATGATCTGACTAACGCATATAAATTGGGACAGGTCTGCCTTTTCGACGCTTCGTTGCCGGTGCGTCCCGCTCCTTCTCTTACAAAAGTTTTATACGAATTCGCATATATTTTGGAAACAATCACGGTCACGGGAAATAACAAATGAAATACGAAATCAAAGAATATAAAAATTTCGGTCAGGTCCTTTTTTGCACGAACGAAGAACTGACTCTCGGATTTACGCTTGATATCGGTCCGAGAGTAATATACGCCGCCATTGACGGAGATAATATTTTTTATAACGATACGGAGCGGCTTACATCGCAACGCGGCGAGGCCATGGAGGAAAAATTCGGCACGGGAGAATGCTGGCAGCTGTTCGGCGGTCACAGAGTATGGCTTTCGCCCGAAAGATTCCCCGACACATACCGCCCCGACAGCAAAAAAGTAGCCTACCGCATCGAAAACGACACGATCACAGTTACCGGCAACGACTATTGCGGCATTGTGACGGAGCTTGAAGCGGAATTTACCGAAAGCAATTCGGTAAACGTAACAAACAGAATATACAATAACACTCAAAGCCCCGTTTACGGCAGCGTTTGGGCGTTATCCGTAATGGACAAGGGCGGAATAGCATTCACTCCGCAAGATACATCGGATCAAGGTCTGCTTCACAACAGAACAATCTCGCTTTGGTCGTATACCGATCTGCACGACGACAGACTTACGATAAATAACGAAAGTATATCCGTGAGCCAGAGTTGCGACTGCACCTCGCCTCTCAAGCTCGGTGTAAATAACACCCTCGGCGTATGTGCGTATTATAACAGAGGAAAGTTGTTTGTAAAACGTTTTTCGCCGGACTTCTCGCTTCCCTACCCGGACGGAAACGTAAGCTGTGAGATATACACCTGCAAATACTTTTCCGAGCTTGAAACGCTCTCCCCCATGTCGGAGATAGCACCGTCCTCGTTTGCCGAGCATAAGGAGCGGTGGACGCTTACAAAAGCCGCAACTGCCGACGTTATGTCGGAATTAATATCGAAACAAGATTAAAATTCGACAAAAAGCTTATGCCGCTTTGCGCGGCATAAGCTTTTTGTTTGCGTTATCACATGACGCATTCCCGTTTTGTAAACAATTTGTGCATTTTTCAATATTTTTTTCATTTTCCTATTTACTTTTTGGTGAATTTGTGTTATACTGTAATTGCAGTAAGGTAGGTGCTATTAACCGAGCTGTAATACATCGCAAAGGTGGTAATCTTGTGAAAACATTGATAGTAGCAAAACAGGTCGAAGTTACGAAGGATCTTAAAGAGATCATCGAAAAGAAGCTTGCAAAATTCGACAAATTTTTCGACACAAATGCAGAAGCGTGCGTCACATTAACACGTAAAAGAGGAAAGGAAACCCTCGAGGTAACCATTTCCGTGAACGGCATGCTGTTACGTGCGGAGGAAGAAGCGGAAACTTTCCGCAACGCACTTGACACATCGATCGATGTACTTGAGCGTCAAATACGGAAGCACAAAACGAAGCTGCAAAAACGACTTCGCAGCGGTACGTTCGACAAGGGAATATACGATCTGCCTGTCGAGGATGAGGAAGAAAGCTTCAAAGTGCGAACGAAAAGATTCGCCATTCGTCCCATGTCGGTCGATGAGGCTATTCTCGAAATGAACCTGCTCGGTCACGAATTTTTCGTGTTCTTAAATGATGAAACGAATACGACGAACGTCGTATACAAGCGTAAGGATGGAGATTACGGTCTGATCGTACCTACCGTCGATTAATGCGGATCTATCGAATACCGAAAAAGA
>CAZCJU010000093.1:0-4699 GCA_964498965.1 uncultured Lachnospiraceae bacterium | reverse complement strand
ATTTAATTTTTGTCTAAACTTTTGGGTTCACTTCATACACGGTGTTTTTTTATGCTTAGTTTTGTTAATTTATCTTATTATTGACACCATAAGGATCTCGTCTGCCATATCAAGTACGCCGTCGCCATTCAGATCGGCAACGGATCTATCTATATTATCGGCTTTTCCGTTAATATAAGCATCGAAATCGAGCAAATCTGCGGTATTCACTTTGCCGTCACCGTTTACATCGCCTTTAATTCCTGTGCCTGTATACAAGGTTACCGGTGTAGTAACGACCGTGTATTTGCTTCCCGACTTCATTGTCTGTGTGTACTCAACTGCATATGTGACCTTACCCAAGCCGTTCACCTTAATATTATTGCCGGACACGCTTGCTATATCGCCGCCCTCGATGATTATTATTCTCGAGTTTGCATCTCCAGCCACATCGGAGGTAGATCTATTATAAAGTGAAAGATACGCTACTGCGATATGTGTTTGACCGACACTGAGCTTATAATACGACTTCAAAACTTTCAGTGTTTTAGCATACGAGCCGAAATAATCGCAAGTATTTGTAGTCAGTCCGTTTGCACCGTACAGCAGATAATTATCCGCATCGGAGTTATCCGCATACGTCCACGGCCACGAAGTCAAACCTCTTACGTTTGCCGCTTTGAAAAATCCCGATGTATGTCCACCGTATTGAGGATTATATGTCGATCCTAACGACTGCACACTATTCAGAACGTTTTTCACCTGAGCTTCACTCGTTCCGCCTGTTGCTATATTGGTAGTTAAATATCCGAGTGACATTTCGGGCCAGACCTCGCGAGCGGTCTGGCAGGCACCCGTATGTCCGAATGCGATTATCGATATTTGATTTGTCATTTCGTATTTTTCGGTGAGTTGTTTAAGGTACGTGACTATTTCGGGTTTATACGATTTAACTTCAACGAAGATCCTTACATCTTTGCCCTTAAACTCCTTATAATACTCCTCGAGTGTCGGGATTTTAACGCTTGAATAGTTTGAAAATCCGTTGCTTGCCGTCAACGTTTTAAGTTCTGCAAGCGTATGTTCTTCGATATTCCAGCTTACTCCGTTACAGGTTCGCTGTGTATTTGCGTCGTGCATTACAACTATCTGATTATCGGTTGTCAGGTATATATCCACTTCGATGCAATCCGCACCGGAGTTGTAAGCAAGCTTAGCACTTTCAAGTGTATTCTCGGGGGCTTTGGAGGGCAAGCCTCTGTGTCCGATATTCAGCGGGGCTCTCGTAAGTACATTTGAACCCATAAGATTTTTCGTTACGTCATATAACAGCTGTGTATTATCGCTGATAACACCATACGTACCTCGTGCTATCAAATCAAATGCACGTGTTGCCGAATTAAGCGTTCCCGCATCATCATACAGCCACGTTGTCATTATCATATCCTGTAAGCACTTTACGACGTCGAACGTGGTACAGCAAGCGGGCAATACGACCGTGGTTGCCCAAGCTTTTGTTGCCTTACTTCTCACTTCAAGACAAAGCTCTTTGCTCAGCACCGCACGACCTTTAAATTCACTTCGCAAGTCAAGCACACGACGAGCGGACACGTATCTGTTTTTAGCGTAAAGCAAAACATCCGTCGAATCGCTCATTATAAATACATCGGTTATTTTATAAGTGGTGAGATATTGGCACACCGCTTCGACTCCCGCCGTATCTTTTACGCAGAAAGTCGGCATGATCTTGCCGTCAAGTGCGGCAATTGCGTTTTCCATGGTTCCGAATGCTTTTGAATAATCCGCCGAGCAGATCGACTGCTTTTCGTTTACATAAAAGATAGCGTTTGCGGGTTTAACGCTCATCGATTTCAGTTTTTCGAGCTTATTCGAGCTGTCGATTATTTCACTGAAGCATATACAGCCGATCACATCGGTTGTGGGTTGTGCTACGACCGTATACGGTGTTTCCGGTATAGAGCTTGCGTTCAATGTGACTTTTATGCTATCGACTTTTATCAATGATTTGTTCGCACAGATTCCCACCGTACCCGTATTGAAATCGCCCATTGAATCGGACGTGATAACGCAAGTACCGTTGATATATTCCTTAACCGTCGATCCGCTTGTTTTTACGGTAAATGTATAATTCGTACCCTCAGTAAGAGCGGTCGAATATGCCGCATTATTGAACACGCTCCAGCTATTATTTGTATTACGTTCGGCAAATTCGACTCCGTTGCTTGCCGCCGCATTTTGCCTGAAGCACATATGATAGAACGGGTAATCCGAATTTTGCACTCTGAACATCACGCTGCCCCATCTTGCCGAATCCACCGGATTATTTATCGATGCGACAACGGTAATTTTATAATCGCCGAAAGAATTGAGCGATGACGGCAACAGCACTCTTGTCATTTCCGTGTTCACGCCATTCACATAAAGATATCCGCCGCTTGTATAAACGGTACTCGTGCTACCGTCTACTATTTTATAATCCGACGGTAAAGATGAAGAAAAATCATTCGAATGCAATACAAATTCATATGTATCCTGTTGTCTGACCACCGCTTTGATATTTTTACTTAATTCGCCGTACTTAACGGTCATATCGTAAATACCGGCGGATGTTGCCGTAACTCTTCCGTTGCTCACGGTTATTGCGGAGCTTTGCGAGGTAAATGTACACTCGCTTGCTTTATAGCTCAGGTTATTGAAATAAACGTCCGTATTATCGAGGTGATGAGGGACATTTACGACGAGGGGTAAAACAGGCGAGGTATCGGTAATATACGTTACTCTGTCAGAATCCGAATTTTTCACAAGCTCGTCCACAGACAAGGCACGAGAATATACACGAACATTTCTGTATTCGACCTTATGTGATTTAGTGGCGACCGACGAGCTTAAATGTATCGGTCCGACCGCTTGTATAAGCTCCGTAGGAACTTCATTGCTCACAAGCACGCCGTCAATATACAGTCTTGCAAAAGAATTCAACGAAAACGAAACCGCAAGAGTATGGTATTCGGCACTTTCAACGCCATCTGTTTTTCCGGGGCGAGGATTTGAGTTTGCCTTAAACTGGATATAGTTTCCGCTCGTATGCAAAAAGAGTGAAAAATTATCGTTTCCTACGGAATTAATGAGTGTTGTAAAATCGCTTCCCGTAGAATAGATCTCTCCCACGCAGAGTTCCACGGTAAATTCACCGGAATTTATCGCATTGAGTATCGCATCGTTCATCACAAAGGCTTCATGGTCTATGACCAAGCCGTGTTTTGTGAAATAAGACGATGAGGCACCTGACAGGTCGATATCGTATCCGTTCGAGCTGAGGTCCTGCCATGTATCGGAATAGATATCATGGCCGTCGGCTTTGTTTTGAGAGCCGTCGTACCGTGCTACCAATCCGTTTTCGGCATATTTGCCGTCGGTTGCCGCATTCACTTTAGGGAATGAGCTGATAAATACGGTCATCAGCATACAGCAACACAGCACAGAAGTAATAATTTTTTTCATAATGTTACCTCTTTTTTTATTTACTATGTATTATAATAGCACAAGAATCGAGAAATATCAATAGCTATTTTGTAATTTCGAAGATTTTTCGTAACAGACGACAAAATCCGCCCCTCAAGGGCGGATCATATCTTTATAAATCACACATTTACATTTATTGCAACTGTGTCCAATTTTTCATATACCTGTTTTCTTGTATGCATCAGGCATATAAAATGGACGATATCCGTGAGCAACCATGAAATCGGATATGACAGATACAGGCACATTTCGGTATGGTACAAATTAAACACTGTATATATCCAAACTATTCTGAACACTGCCGCACCCATCAGCGACACAAACATCGATGTCGTACTTTTGCCGAGACCTCGTTGCGCACTTGAAAGCAGATCCATCAAGCCACACAGGAAGTACATACTGCACACATAGTACATTCTTTCCTGTCCCGCGGCTATTGTTTCGGGGTTTCTGTTATACAGACGTATCAATTGATCGCTGAACAAGCAGAACAATCCGCCCATAACGATTCCGATAACCACAGTAATAACTGCGGTGATTTTGATCGTTTTGTCGATACGTTTTGACTTTGCGGCACCGTAATTTTGGGATACGAACGCCAAGGTAGCTTGAGTTATCGAGTTCATAGCGGTATAAACGAAGCCTTCGAGATTTCCGGCCGCCGCATTTCCGTCCACGATCGCCACGACTCCGAACGAATTGATAGCGGACTGAATTACCATATTGGAAATTGAAAAGAACGAAGATTGGATGCCTGCGGGCAATCCCACCTTTGCGATCATCGTCATTTCATGCTTATCGATCCTCAGTTTTGACGGTATTATTTTACAAGGTCCGTCGGTTCTGAGCAAATGGATAAGCACCAACACCGCAGAGATATACTGTGAAACTATGGTGGCTATCGCAACGCCGGCAACGCCCATTTCAAAGCGTATTACCAAGAACAGATTCAGTGCGATATTTATGACTCCGGCTGCCGCAAGATAGTACAAAGGTCTTTTTGTATTTCCCTCGGCTCGCATTATCGATGCACCGAAATTATACAGCATAAAGGCCGGCATACCCACAAAATAAATCCGCATATACAGCGCTGCATGGTCCAGCACATCGTCAGGCGAACCCATCAGGTGTAGCAGGGGCCTGGCTGCAGCAATTCCAAACAGGCCCACGGCAACAC
>CAZCJU010000092.1:0-4793 GCA_964498965.1 uncultured Lachnospiraceae bacterium | reverse complement strand
GAGGTAAGAGCTCACCGGCGTTATGGTAACATGACGCAAATGTAAACCCTATTCGAAGCAACACCCTGCGGTAGCACGGAAGTGCTTGTTTGTCCGAAAGAGAGGTGTTCCCCCTCACCGCACGCGTGGCTGGAGCATTACGGTAACGTAATGTCGAGATAGATGACCGCAACCGTAGCAATACGGTACAGAACCCGGCTTATAGGGGCGGTAAATACCGATAAAACAAAACGCCGTCGCAGGTTGAGCCGTGACGGCGTTTTTGAATTTAATCCGTATCCGAGTAAATAAGCTCGGAAATTATCGTGTTGGACACGAACAACCCTCGGTCGGTGAGATAATACCGACCGTTTTTACTGCCGGCAAGCGAGTGTTTTTCGTAAAATGAGAACCGCTTGCCGTATTTTTCTTTAAAGGAATGACCGAAGCTTTTCTCGAAATCTCGATCGGATATTCCCTCCGTCAGTCGCAGTGCAAGCATTATGTATTCTCTTTCCGCTTCTTCTTCGTCAATAGTCGTACATTCCGTCAAAACGTCGCTTAACGGTGCTTTCCCATTGCAAAAATCGATGTATTTTGAAATGCCGTTGCAAAACGTATATCTCGTGTTACCGAAAAAACCAGATGCCGATACGCCGAACGCAAGATAATCGCCGCGTGTCCAGTATCTTATGTTGTGACGGCACGTGTGACCCGCTTTTGCGAAATTGCTTATTTCGTACCTGTTAAAACCGTTGTCAGAAAGGATTTGACAGCACATATCCGCCATGTCGCATACCTCGTCCTCACCGGGCAACTCAAGCTCGTTACGTTTTTTGTAAAAAACCGTGTTTTCTTCGATTTTGAGTGCGTAAGCCGAAATGTGTTCGACGCCGAGCGAAACGGCATTGCGAAGTGTCTGCTCAAAGGAACTCGGTGTCTGATTCGGTATGCCGTACATCAGATCAAGACTTATATTGTCTATGCCGACCGAACGAGCGTCGCAAACGGCTTTTACCGTGTCGGAATAGTCGTGTATCCTGCCGAGTAACTTAAGCTCATCGTTGTTTGACGATTGCATTCCGATGCTCAATCGGTTTACGCCGTGCGAACGAAGAAACGAAAAGTATTCCCTGTCGGCTGTTTTCGGATTGCATTCGATGCTGATCTCGACATCGGGGGCGAGGCGAAATGTATCGACTGCGGTGTCGAGCAATCTGCCGATATACTCCTTCGGAATGCACGTGGGAGTTCCGCCGCCGATGTAAATGCTGTCTGCCGTAAGAAACGGAGCGGTGCGTATGTGCTTAAGTACGGCAGATATGTAGTCGTCGACCGAGGACGTGTCCGCATACGAGCAAAAGTCGCAGTAGTTGCATTTTTTCGGGCAAAAGGGAATATGGATATAGATGCCCGCCGATTTATTCATCTAATTTCAAAACAGCCATGAACGCTTCCTGCGGGACCTCTACACTGCCGAGAGAACGCATACGCTTTTTGCCCTCTTTTTGTTTTTCAAGCAACTTTTTCTTACGCGTGATGTCGCCGCCGTAGCACTTTGCAAGTACATCCTTACGCATTGCCCGAACCGTTTCCCGTGCGATTATTTTTCCGCCTATCGCAGCCTGAACGGGTACCTCGAACAGTTGACGAGGTATGTTGTCCTTAAGCTTTTCGACTATTTTTCTCGCCCTTGCATACGCCTTGTCTGCGTGTACTATGAAAGAAAGGGCATCGACGATATCTCCGTTCAAAAGCACGTCGAGCTTAACGAGCCTGCTCTCGTCATAGCCGTCCAACTCGTAATCGAGCGACGCATAGCCCTTGCTGCGACTCTTCAGTGCGTCGAAAAAGTCGTAAACTATCTCGTTTAAAGGAAGCCGGTAGTGTAGCTCAACGCGGGTGGTATCCAAATATTTCATATCGCCGACCGTGCCTCGCCTGTCCTGACAAAGCTCCATAATGTTACCGACGTATTCGACGGGGGTTATTATGCTTGCCTTGACCATAGGCTCGTATGCGATCTCGATATCCTCCGTGGGCGGATAATTGAGCGGGTTGTCGATGTATACCTCTTCACCCGAACGCTTGAGGATCTTGTATATAACGCTCGGTGCCGTTGTTATGAGATCGAGATTGAATTCCCGTTCAAGTCGCTCCTGAAGTATCTCCATATGAAGCAGTCCGAGAAAGCCGCAACGAAAGCCGAAGCCGAGTGCCGCCGAGGTTTCAGGCTCGAACGTGAGAGAGGCATCGTTTAAAAGAAGCTTTTCGAGTGCTTCCTTGAGGTCCTGATATTTGGAGCCGTCGGCGGGATATATGCCGGAGTAAACCATCGGCATACATTTTTTAAAACCGGGCAACGGTACCGATGTCGGATTTTCGACGCTCGTCACCGTATCGCCGACACGTGTGTCCGCAACGGTCTTTATGCTTGCCGTAATGTAACCGACATCGCCTGCGGAAAGAACATCGCATTTTTTGAAGCCGAACGGCTCCATATTGCCTATTTCTACAACGTCGAATTCCGCTCCGGTGTTCATCATGCGTATGCGATCGCCTGTACGCAGAGTACCCTCGACTATGCGAATGTATACGACAACTCCTCGGTAGGCATCGTATACCGAGTCGAAGATAAGACATTTGAGAGGTGCGTTTTCGTCACCCGTCGGACAGGGCAATGCAGTGATTATCCTTTCAAGTACGCCCTCAATGTTGATTCCGGCTTTTGCGGAAATTGCGGGGGCTTCGGATGCGTCAAGCCCTATTATTTCTTCAATCTCGTTTCTTACCCTTTCGACATCTGCGGCGGGAAGGTCGATCTTGTTTATTACGGGTACTATCTCAAGCCCGCAATCGTCCGCAAGATATGCGTTTGCGAGCGTCTGTGCCTCTATCCCCTGCGTGCTGTCCACAACGAGCAACGCACCCTCACAAGCGTTGAGCGAACGCGATACCTCGTAGTTGAAATCGACGTGGCCGGGAGTGTCTATGAGATTCAAAACGTATGCCTCGCCGCTCGGCGAACGATAATCCAGCGTTACGGCACGTGCCTTGATCGTAATGCCGCGTTCGCGTTCTATATCCATGTTATCTAAAAGCTGTTCGGTCATGTCGCGTTGCGATACCGCTTGCGTATGTTCGAGTATTCTGTCCGCAAGCGTACTTTTTCCGTGGTCGATATGTGCTATTATGCAGAAATTTCTGATTTTTTTCTGTCTTTCTGACGGTTGCATATAAATCTCCGTTCCGCCCCTTTTGCGGCGGTGTAAATATTCTTTTCGATGTCGGTACGCAAAAGCTTCGGTACGTGATACTTTGAGCTTTTAAACTCGTTGTTAGAGGCGAGTACGACCTATCCGTTCTATTTTACATTATTTTTCCCGAAAAATCAATAGAAAATTGCGATAAAATCATTCGAAAATAAAAAAACGGCGGAAAATATCCGAAATTTTGATTTTAGTCTTAAATCATTCTTAAAATCAGCGGTACAAGTTAAAAAATTAATGTTACAATACGTTGTGTATAATACATTGCGTGTTGAAAATTCGGATCAGTGTCGGCATCGTCCGTTTTTTCGGCTCGGGTGAAACCCGACTTTCGTAATTGAGAGTTGCGTGAAGCCCGTTGTCGAAACGGATGCGAAAACAGTGCAAGCATATTATCCGAGTTGCATTCTGTTGATATTTTAACGAGAGAGGTCCGAAAATGGCGGAAATTTCAGAGGTGCTTGCGGACGCACTGCTTGACAGCTTAAAAACCGTGCCGTTTCTTTTTGCGGCATATTTATTGCTCGAACTTATAGAACACAGATCGCTGTCTAAGCTTTCCGGCATTCTTTTGTCGGGAAAATTCGGAATACCGGGCGGTGCCTTGCTCGGTTGTATTCCGCAGTGCGGAATGAGTGTTGCCTGCTCGCATTTGTTTGCCAAAGGAACGGTGTGTGCCGGAACGCTTGTTGCGGTCTTTATGTCAACGTCGGACGAGGCGATACCCGTATTGCTTTCGAATCCCGATAAGATAAATACGATATTGCCGCTTTTGCTCGTAAAGGTATCGGTTGCGGTGATAGCCGGTTATTTGTTCGATGCACTGTTCAAAAAAAGCTTCGGCGGCGAAAAGCACGACCACAGCGGACATACGCATTGCCGCGATTGTGAGGAAATGGAGCATAGCCACCACCATCACTGTGACGACGGGTGCGAGAATAACGTTTTTGTCGAGGCATTGAAGAGGACCGTCGAGGTGTTTTTGTATATTTTGCTGTTTAACGCCGCTTTCGGTATACTTTTGCACTTCATAGGCGAAGATAAGATATCTTCATTGCTCGGCGGTGCGTATTGGGTGCAACCGTTTATCGCATCGGCGGTGGGACTTATTCCCAACTGTGCGGCAAGCGTCGCATTGACGGAGCTTTATATGTCGGGTGCGATATCGTTCGGCGCGACCGTGGCGGGATTGTCCACGGGTGCGGGACTCGGTTATCTCGCACTCTTTAAGGCCAACAAAAATTGGCGTGAAAACGTTTCGATACTCGTTTTTAATTACGTCGTTGCGGCGGCGTTCGGTGTGTTGATACAGCTTGTCGGCGTTGCGGGGGCTTAAATGTTCGGATACATCAAACCGTATATTCCCGAGCTTAAGGTAAAGGATTACGAGGCGTACCGTGCCGTTTATTGCGGGCTTTGTAAATGCATGGGAAAGGTGACCTCGCATTTGTCGAGAGGTGCATTGAGCTACGATATCGTATTTTTGGTGCTGTTCAGACTTGCACTTACAGAGGAAAAATGCGAAATAAAGCGGCAGAGCTGCTT
>CAZCJU010000091.1:0-4978 GCA_964498965.1 uncultured Lachnospiraceae bacterium | reverse complement strand
TCAGTTTTTCTTTAGATATCGCTTTCTTTACAGCGGGCGTTTTGCTTGCTACCATCGCCTTGCGACAAAGCTCACGCTCATCAAGTCATTTTGCAAATGTTCGCACATTACGGAGATATATTTTTCCACGGTCGCTGCCGCTCGTTTTCGCAAAGCTTCTCCGCAAATGCGGAAATATTAGGGTATAACATTTCAAAACCGACTGCCGTTTCAAAGGAAAGGACATATTATAATATCAAGTGCGACATGCGGAAAAAATTCAAAGTCTGCACAATGCTATCGGGATATTCGATACCGTTTGTACCGACGGCAATTACGGCTCTAATCATGCCTATGTTGCACGCATCTACACCTTGCTTTCTCTGTATTTGTGGGTAGACGGGAGAAAAGATGATGCATTTACGGCATTGGACTCCGCACTTTTACACTTCAATTTATTTGATGCAAGCCTTGCGAAGGAAAATGGCTACTATACCGCACCGCCGGTCAAATCGGTTAGGTATGAAGTATGCGAAAACGATTCCGATGTTGATATGTCGATCAAGGCATCTTACGTGAGCCTTGCGGAGGATTGGCCTTGGTGGTGTGTTCCCCCCGGAAGTGACGTTGTAAAAGCCGAAATAAAAGCTGATCCCCGTTGGCATGAATGGGTTTCTAAATTGCAGGCATAATTTTTGCCCCGCCTTGTGCGGGGCTTTCGTTTGCCGTTGACGAATTTGCGAATTTTCTGTGATATGTGCAAACGAAAAAGACAGAAAATGCGTTTGAAATTCAAGGGATTTGTCCCTTAAATTTCAAACGCATATTGTTTTATTTAGGATAATTTTGCCGTTTTCGTTTTGCTGATATATTTTTCCCGTTCGCAAGCCGAAGCAATGCAGCGGCAACAGCCAATACGACGATGGTGATAACGCTCGCTTCGATCCCGTATTTCCCGCCGTTGTATATATTTTCGCCTACGGAACGCATATCGAATACAGCGATAACAGTTTCGTTGTTACCGCTCAAATTAAGTCCCAAAACGCAATACAGAACGGCATTCCAGCAGGAATGCAAGCCGCAAGCTGCCCAAACGCTCTCAAAACGGATCGTCAACATCGAAAAGATTATTGAAATAAGTATGAGATTGACAATACCCATAATGCCGTAGATCATACCGTTGTCGAACAGTGACGACCAATGCGGAATGATAAACAGAAAGGTACTTACCGCCGTTGCGAAACGAGGCGATGTCCGTTCTTTCAGTGTATGCAATATGATTCCTCTGCAAAGAAATTCTTCCGTCGCTCCCTGAACGGCAAAGCCGCCGAAAAAGAGAACAATAGAGAGAATATCTATATTTTCGAACACCCCGTGATATTCGATGCTTCCCGTCAAAACGATCACGAAAGTCGAGACGGCAAGCAAAATTATGCCCGTAACGACACCGATAAAATAGCTTCCGAACCGCTTTGTCAAGCCCATTTCGGATAAAGGCTTTTTTTCGATCGATTTCCAATACAGTAATGCTACACCCGATACAATGATGTAGCCGTAATAAGTGATCAGCGTTATCGTCCGTGTATCGAAAACATCGCCGACAAGCATATTTTTTCCGAACGCAAAATGCAAAAGTATGACAGCACCCTCGGCAATAAGCAATCCGGTTATGTAGCACAGCCAGAAGACCAAGATCTTTTTCACAACGAATAAAACGGTCGGCATTTTCGTTCTACTGTTAAACGGGCTGATATCTTTTAACAGTTCTTTCATTGTGCCGTGCCTATCTGCGGATTGCGAATACCGTTCAATATCGTTTTTAACGCAAAATCGAACGTATCGTCCAAGGGCATCGGATCTCCGTACCCGCCGTGACTTTCAACGGAACAAAAGCCCTGCAAAAAGCCCCTGAGCATACGAACGCAATGTACTTTTTGCTTCTCACTCAAGCCGTAGGCATCAAGCACACGGAATAAAACGTCTACTGCTCCCTGTGTTGCCTGTAAATGCTCCGTTGACTGATACATATTGTACCATTGCATAGCTTCGAACAAGCCCTTGTGTCTGCCGACAAAATTTCGATATGCATAACATACGGCAATGATAGCGTCATCCTTTGCTTTGCCTACAGCGGCTTTTGTAATCTCGCTTTCCAAAGAATGCCAACCGTAAAGCATAAGTTCTTTGTTCAGCTCGTCAATACCGCCTTTGAAATGCTTATATAACGACGGAGGTTTTATCCCCACTTCATTCGCAAGTGATTTTAAGGTTAAATTCTCAATGCCTTTTTCGTCTGCAATATCAGCGGCAAATTCGATGATTGTTTTTTTGTTCGATTTCATTTTTGTATGCTACCTTAATTTCGTATTTAGCTAATCGTGTTAGCTATTATAACATAAATCTTTCAAAAAGTCAATCGAATATCCGAAATATTTACAAAAAACGAAAACACCCTCAGTCGTCGGCTTTGCCGTTGCCTTCCCCAAGGGGGGAAGGCTTACGAAAGAGAGCTTCGGTTGACATCTTCCTCACGGGGAAGGCTTATGAGGGAGCTTTGCCGATGCCTCCTCCCAAGGGAGAAGACTTATAGGTATTGGATTACATGGGCATGTATGATTTCGGTTTAAAAGCAACTTACAGAGGAAGATCCTTTTCGGTAAAAGCTACCGCACCGACGACATAGCCCATTACCGAAAGCACGGAAAGAATAACAAATTTGAGAATGAATGTATTTGTTCCGTCGATGATCGATATCACATCGAACAGCGATATTATAGTTGCGTAATTGAAATAATTCAAGGCATCAAGCCTTACGACCGACGGAATAACGGGGCTACCGAACAGTCCGAGCATTGCGGCGACGAGTGCGAATATCGAAAGTCCGCCACCTATTGCCATTGAATGTTTACTTCTGTCGAAAACGCACGAAGTGAAAAAGCACAGTCCCGACAATGCGGCAAGCACCAAGAACGCACCCACATTAAGCAACACAAGGTTTGTATAAGTAAGCTCGACATCGTTTTTTACGATACTTAAGCAAACGCAACCCGTAACCGTTGTCAAAGAGAACATGGCGAGCAACGAGCCGAGCAAATAGACTGCCTGTGTAAACGCAACGGTAATCCTTTTTGTTGATGTTGAAAGGACATAAGCCATAGATCCGCTATCGACCTGTCCGGCTATCAAGTTGTTCGATGCCATTATCATATAAATTATCGGCAACAAAAGTCCGGCAAGCTTATAAAATATCGAACCGACGATAAGGGTGTACAGATCTGCCTGACCGATTTCTTCCAACGCTTCGGAAACGGCACTCGGTAAGGTTGAAAGGAAGCTTGTCGAAACGTCATTTGCCAATTCGGCTTTTTTATCGGATACGACTTTCGAGTATTCTTCTTCACTTGAAAATTCGCTATTTGCTTTTCGCTCGTTTATTTCGGAAATTTCGTATTCAAGTCTGCCGCAATAAGTCACGACAGCCGTTTTTGCCATACGCTTGACCGCAGAATACGTATACCCGAAGCTATTATATTTTTCCTCGGTAACTCCGTAAGCCGAAAGAGCCTGAAGCATGGTATTCACGCTTTCGCCGTTCGTTATATTACCCGAAAGAAACACTGCCGAGCATTCTTCGGCACGATCCGACAAATATTCCGCACGTTCGTTTGAGGATATGTATTCATACGCATCGCCTGCGGCAATATGAGAGGTTACGGACAGTATATCATATTCATCGGGAACATTTTCTCCGTTTTCAGTATAAAAGTCGTTAAAGTTTCCGTTCGGGTTCAGGGCATACATCATACATCCGAGTATCTCTCTTGTTTGCACCGAATCGTTTCCGCTTCCTTTTTCCTCGGCAAGTTTTCCGGCATAGTCTTGCAGTTGTTCGCAAGCGTCGGTATACGCCGCTGTCACGGCATTTTCCCGTGTTGCGGGAGAATTATTCATCCAAGCCTCGATATCTTTGTAATACTTTTCGGTTGACATATAGCTTCCCGCATTCGGCATTTCATTTTGCCAATTCAATACATTTTGCGAATATTTTTTACCTGTTTCCGTTGCAGGCACGAATTCGGCGTTTTTCCAAGCGTTAATCGCTTGCAGATACATTTCTTCATTTTCAAAATCGGTTATATTCGGCATTTGACCGTACCAAGCAAGATAAGACAGCGTATCCGATGCATTTTGTAAAAACAGCTCATCGAACCGTTTCAATCCGTCCTCCGCATAGACGTAGTACGAGATAGCACGCTTTTGAATTTGCGAATCTATTTCCTTTACAATGATCGTATCCTGAATCGAATCCTTGACTTCTCCTACGCTTCCGTTGCCCGATATAAGCATGACGCACGAGAGCATAAAGCAAAGTGCGGTGGTGATCGTGATCCACATTACGCCGTTTGCCTTACAGGATTGTTTAAATAGGGCTTTACTGAACATATTATTTTCCTTTCCGTTAATTATCGATCGTTTATTGAGTTATTTGTACTTTCAAGATTCGAAAGCAAAACATTTTTAAAATGCTTTTCAAGTGTATACGGCAGTTCGGAAATGAATTTAACGTTATAATTTTTCAACGTACGAAGCAGTCTTGCACTCATTTTCGAATCAAGACGTATAGTGATCTGGTCATACTGTTCCTGCAACCGAACGATCTCATAACCTTCCTTGAGAAATTTCAAGTAATCGTCGTGAGTATTGAATTCTATCTTAAAATCTTTTGTATTTCTGTTTTTTATATCGTTCATATCACACACATCCGCAAGTCTTCCGTCGCTTATCAATGCCACCCTGTCGCAGGTCTTTTCCAATTCTTCGAAGCTATGACTGCTCATTAATATCGTCTTGCCGCGTGCGTGTTCCTCTTTTATAATATCGAGGAATGTTGCTCTCATCAGCGGGTCAAGTCCCGTTGTCGGTTCGTCCAAAATTATAATTTCCGCATCGTTCATAAGTGCTGCCACAAGTGCTGTTTTTTGTTTCATTCCCTTACTCA
>CAZCJU010000090.1:0-5045 GCA_964498965.1 uncultured Lachnospiraceae bacterium | reverse complement strand
GATAAATTGTTAAAATTGTTGTATATATCGGAAGGAATCGGGCAAATTTCGAAAAACCTATTGACATTTCCTTGTTTTTGATATAAAATAAAGCAAAGAAAAGTATTTCTTTGATGGAGGAAACATGAAAAGAATTATTTCGGCAATCATGATTCTCGGAATGATGCTTACCATGATCACGGCGGTAAGTGCCGACGAGGAAAAAATGGCCACTGTTGAAGTTCTTCAGTTCGACAGAGAACCCAACATCGACGGCGAAGTAAGCGAATCCGAGTGGGGTACTCCCACTTGCAGCGATGTTACAATCAACAATAGCGTGACCTTTGCCGCAAATGCGAACACGGGTGCAAAGCTTTCGTTCACATTCTGGCTTCGTTACACTTATGAAGGTTTCTATATCGCTCTTACGACTCCCGACACGAAGCCTTACAACGGATTCGTTGACACGACCGTAGGCAGTATGTGGAAGGGCGACTGTCTGCAGTTCCGTATAGATCCCGAAGGATGCGGATACGATCAAGGTCGTATCGACAGTGCCGACAGAAACAACTGGAGTGACGATTTCGCCGAAATCGGTATGGCAATGGGTAAGACGGGTACGACATTCGCATACAGATGGTTCGGCCTTGGCGAAAAGAACGTTGACCTTTCAAACTCCAACGGCAGATATGCAATAAGAAACGACGGAACAAAAACAACATATGAAGCATATATTCCGTGGGAAGACCTTTTTGAAGACGCAAGACCTCACGTAGGCACATCACACGGTATGACTATCGGTATGCTTACCTCCGACGGTTCCGACGCTATGGAAAACTGGCTTGAATGGGGTGCCGGACTTTTCAACGGCAGAACGCAAAAGATGTACGGCTCCAACAGAATTACATACTCCGCACAGACCGTATTCGGCGGTGCTTCTCTCACAGACCCCGATCCCGATGCCGGTTCGAGTTCATCTAATGAAAAAGCTCCCGATGCCGAGGGCGACTACGTATTCCTCGATCTCGAAAAATTCTCGGGCGAAAACTCCATGGCATGGGAAGTCGAGGACGGTGTAGGCGTAGCTACTTTCATCGGAGCGGATCCGTATGTTACTGCGGACTTCTGGAAGATGTACAACGCATCGGCAGACGATTACAAGTACATTGCCCTTTACATGAAATCGACCGCACAGGCGGACGGAAGGATCTACTTCACAACGAGCAACGTTCCCGCATTCGAGGAGGGTTGTTCGGTAGACTTGTACTGCAATGCCGATTCCGCAAACAAAGAGCAGGTAGTCGTTGCCGATATGTCGATATGCGAATCCGACTGGTCGGGCAAAATAGGTAATCTCCGTTTTGACTTGATCAACGAAGATCTCGAGGACATCAACGAGCAGGTGATGGAAGTATATGCAATAGGTCTGTACAAAAATCTCGAGGACGCTTGCAAAATGGCGGGTGTAACACTTAAGGACGGAACGATACTTCCCGATCCGAGCGAGTTCGGCATCGGCGTTGATACCGGTGATATACCCGAGGATACGCAGGAATCGAACGATGTAACTACCGCTCCCGACGATTCCGCCACTGTTGCCGACAGTGCCGATGCTACTACCGGCAAAGACGATGGCGGCAAAAAAGACGGCAACAACACTGCAATGATCATCATTATCGTTGTAGTTGCGGCTGTCGTTGTTATCGGTGCAGTCGTAGCCGTAGTTGTCGTTAAGAAGAAAAAGGCTTGATCGGTCTTAGTACTCTTAATAGGATAAACGCATCACAGGGTGTGTGTACACGCATACACCCTGTGTTGTTTTATTCAAGTCAAAGCGACGCACATTAAATAGCTTCAAATCGCACCGTGACGGTCGTACCGACATTTACGATGCTTTTTAATTCGACCTTTGCTCCAAGGCACACGGCGGCGTGCTTTACTATCGACAGTCCCAGACCCGTTCCCCCTGTTTCTTTCGAGTGGCTTTTGTCCACGCAGTAGAACCGTTCGAATATTCTGCTTTGATGCTCTTCGGGGATACCTATTCCCGTATCGATAACCTCCACCGTTGCGTATCCGTTTTCCTTTTTCACGTTTATTTCGACTTTTCCGCCGGTTTTATTATAGCAGACGGCGTTATCGCAAAGATTATATATGATTTCGTAAACATATCTGCGTACACCTTTTACCGTGCATGATTCGCCGTGCAATGTAATATTGACTTGTTTTTTTGCGGCTGAAGCGACAAGCACCTCCGCAACCTCTTCGGCTTCGGCATACAGATCGACACTTTCCGTTGGGGGCTTTATTTGCTCATCGAGCTGTGACAGCCGTATAATATCGTTTATCAACGATACGAGCCGCACGGCTTCGTTTTTTATATTACCGACGAATTTTTCGGTATCCTCTTTTTTCACCAAGCCGCTTTCCAAAAGCTCGGCACTTCCGATTATGGATTGCAACGGTGTTTTCAGCTCATGCGACACGTTTGCGGTAAACTCCTTGCGATTTCGTTCCGCAGTTACCGATTCGGTAACATCGATACACAATATCACAATACCGAGAATTTTTCCGTCGGACACTGTCGGCGATATCATAAAGCGATATTCCCTGCCGTTTTTTTCTCGGCAAAATTCCCCATGCTCCCCCGAGATCGCTTTATTCAATGCCTCGCACATATCGACGCTACGTTCGCACTCTATAAAACTTTTTCCGATGTACGGCGTATCGGCACGGAAAATATTTTCCGCCGCACGGTTCATGCCGATGATCGTACCGTTCTTATCGAGCAACACCAGACCCTCTCCGAGCGATGCCGTGATCTGTCCGAATTCGTCCGTTTTTCTTTTCAGCTCGCATATTTGGTTTTCGATCTGTTTGTGCTGTCGGACCAGTTCGGACAGCACCGGAGTAAGCTCCTCGTATGTATCGTTGCGTTCCGGCTCCTCCAAGTCAAGCTCACGGAGCGGTTTAACGATGCTTTTCGCCACCTTTTGCGAAAGCACGGCGGAAAACGCCACGGAAAACAGAACGATTGCACATATTGCGGGCAGCATTCCTATCACAAGTGCGGCAACGGTGATCTGTGTTGTCGAGATACGAAGCACGTTTCCGTTGTCGAGCAGTACAGCCTCATAAAAGGTTCGTTCTGTCAAGGTCGCAGAGTACCGCGAGCTGCTGCCGTGACCGCTTTGCAATGCGTTTCGTATTTCCTCTCTGTCGATATGGTTATCCATATCGACGTTTTTAATTTCGGAATCATACAGGACCGCACCGTCGCATGATATCACGGTAAACCTAAGCGTATCGGAAGCGTACTCGTCAAAATAAGCCAAGCCGGCATGTTGCACACCTATATACGCAAGCGAAAGTTCCTCTTTTAAGGCGTCTGCCTGGGATCTGTTATAATAATCGCACAAAAAGCCGCTTACAAACACCAAGCTGACAAGTAACACTATCATGGCGACAGCTATAACGGAAACGAATATTTTTCTGCTCACGGCTTTGCCTCCAGCTTATATCCCACGCCTATCACCGTTTCTATATATTCCGCTGTCACACCGAGCTTTTGACGCAGTGTTTTGATATGCATATCCACCGTTCTCGTTTCGCCGATATAATCTATTCCCCAAACCTCCGAAAGCAATCGTTCTCTCGAAAAGACGACTCCGGGATTTTGCATAAAGCTTTTCAACATTTCGAATTCTTTAAGTGTAAGTGTGATTTTTTTATCACACGCAAATACGGTATGTTGTTTTTCGTTCAGCCTTATCACACCGACGCAAAGCTCGTCATCGTTTGCTTTTTTTTCACAGCGGCGTAAAACGGCTTTGATCCTCGACACCATTTCCATAACTCCGAACGGTTTCACCAAATAATCGTCCGCACCGGTATCGAGTCCCTTGATCTTATCCGGTTCGCTTCCCTTTGCACTTGCCATGATTATCGGAATATCCTTTGTCATCGGCGTTTTGCGTATCTCTCTAAGCACGCTCACACCGTCGATTCCGGGCAGCATGATATCAAGCACTATAAGATCGGGCTTTTCGTTTTTCAATGCCCGCAAAACTGCCGTTCCGTCGACAAAGCCTTTTGCCTCGAAGCCCGTTTGCGTCAAGGCGTATACCTCTATATCCCGAATAGTGTTATCGTCATCAACACACCATATCATCATTTTATCGTTCTCCCTCGCTTTCATGAACGCCCGTAACGGAAAATTCGACCCACTGTGCTATATTCACTGCGTGGTCGCCTATACGTTCAAAATACTTTGCTATCATCAAAAGATCCAAGGCGTATTCGCCGTCGGCGATATTTTCGGAGATCATTCGAATAAGGTTACTTTTAATTTTCGAAAAAGCATTATCCACAACATCGTCGTAATCACACACCTTTCTCGAAAGTTCGAGGTCGCGTTTAACGTATGCGTCTATACTGTCTGTCACCATTTTCACGCTCGCCTGTGCCATTTTACGTATTTCTCCGCATTCTTCGCCCGTGCGTCCGTTCAAAAACATGACTATCTCGGCGATATCCTCCGCCTGATCGCCTATTCGTTCCATATCGGTGATCATCTTAAGTGCCGCCGATATCGTTCTCAGATCACTTGCCACGGGTTGCTGTTGGAGCAAAAGCTTCAGACAGATCCCCTCTATTTCTCTTTCCGATTGATCTATCAGCTGTCCCTGTTCTCTTGTTTTTTCGGCTTTTTCCGTATCGCCGTCCGTCAACGCCTTTGCCGCCATAGCTATAATGCTTTCACACCTACCGCCCATTTCTATCAGCTTTCTGTTCAAGACATCTAACTGTTCGTCGAATTTGCTTCTCATATCAGCCGAACCTCCCCGTAATATAGTCCTCCGTCCGCTTATCCGTCGGGCAGGAAAATACAGTTTCCGTTTTTCCGTATTCGACAAGCTCTCCCATGAGAAAGAATGCCGTCATATCCGAAATACGAACCGCCTGCTGCATATTATGAGTCACGGTTATTATAGTATATTTTTCTTTCAAATTCAATACAAGTTCTTCAATTTTCGATGTTGAAATAGGATCTAATGCACTTGTGG
>CAZCJU010000089.1:0-5153 GCA_964498965.1 uncultured Lachnospiraceae bacterium | reverse complement strand
ATGTCATTGTTCTGGTCACCATGTTCTGCTCCAACGTCGCACAGGGCGGTGCGGCTCTGGGTGTTGCTGTGAAGACAAAGGACACAGATACCAAGTCAGAAGGCATCGCTTCCGGTATCTCCGCCGTCGTGGCAGGTGTTACCGAACCGGCTATGTACGGAATCAACCTCAAATATGGCTCGCCTATGCTGGCAGCCTGCATTGCATCCGGCATCTCCGGACTCTTCTGCGGACTTACCGGGGTCAGAGGATACACATTGGGAGGTTCTCCATCTGTATTTTCGCTGATCACGTTTATAGGAGGCGACAACCCGTATCACGGGGTGATTTTCGGAGCCATCGGTTTTGTGATCTCCCTCGGAGTATCCTTTATCCTGACACTTATTCTGTACAAGGACAAGGCGGAAGCTGCCGCAAGAGCCGCTATTTCGTCCCCGCTTTTGGAAACGTCCATTACCGGTGCAAGAGGTATTATTATCAATATCACCGCTTCGCCCGATATCGGACTGGAGGAGATAGATGTCGCTTCTTCGATGATAACGAACGAAGCTCACCCCGACGCAATGGTTATTTGGGGTGCGGCGTTTGACAAGTCACTTGAGGACGAGATGAAGATAACCGTTATTGCCACGGGCTTCGACGGATCGGTAAGAAATACTACCGTTAAAGCTCCCGAAACGGCACGTCGTCCCGTTGTTGCGGCTACAGAGGAACCGGAGAAAAAGCCCGTTGCTCCCACGGCGGAAGATAAAGTCATCAACGACGATGATTTCGGCAAAATAATGGAGATACTCAAGAGCAGATAAACGCAAGCTCTGTTCGAACATAACAAATTTAATAAAATTTAAAAAGGCGGTGAATTCAAACTTATGAGTCCTGAACCTCGATTATGCGATATAAAGACGAATAAGGAAGAACATACCGCCTTTTTGCGTCGCAATAAGGCGTAGATGCTTTTTGTCGTATATCCGCATAGTCAAAGCATTTATTTTGTAAACGGAAAGGAATGTTTTGTTATGGTGGAATATTACATCAAAAACGGAAATAAAACGGAGAAAACGGATAGTATCGTTCCGGGGGCGTGGATCTATGCCGTTGACCCGAGCGAGGGTGAAATATTTTCTCTTTCCACAGCGTTGGACATCGATCCCGATCTTATAAGAGCCGCACTCGATGAGGAGGAGCGATCCCGTATCGAAATAGACGACGACAGCGACACGGTGCTGATACTTGCCGATGCTCCGATAGCCGAAACGAATGAAAAAACAACGGTGACTTATTCGACAATACCCGTCGGAATGATATTCGCAAAGGAAAACCTTATCACCGTTTGCCTCAAAGACGATACCGTTTTAAAGGATATCGCTCAGGGAAGTGTGAAAAACATTAATCCGTCGTTTCGTTCGAGAATGTGCTTGCAGATAATGATGCAAATGGCATCAAGATATATGCAGTACCTCAGAAAAATAGATAAAATAACGGATAGTATAGAAAAACAACTTCATAAAGCTACTACCACAAATGAACTTGTCCAGATGCTCGACTTGCAAAAATCGCTTGTTTATATCTCCACTTCTCTGAAAAATACGGAGATGACG
The DNA here is from genome assembly GCA_964498965.1 of uncultured Lachnospiraceae bacterium. GTDB lineage: Bacteria > Bacillota > Clostridia > Oscillospirales > CAG-272 > CAZCJU01. Next base: position 3,555 of record CAZCJU010000089.1, on the reverse strand, counting down.
CTTTCGAAAATCGAAAGAGGACGTGTTATAAAAATGTACGAGGAGGACAGAGAACTTCTGGAGGACGTGATAGTCGAATATAAACAGGCTCGTGAAATGGCGGAAATATTCAATTCGGTTCTGACAAGCACTATTGATACGTTTTCAACGGTAATTTCTAACAATTTAAATGAAACGATGAAAAAGCTGACTTCGATAACGATACTTATCGCAATTCCGACAATGATTGCGGGATTTTACGGAATGAATATCAATATGGATGGCTTGCCGCTGAGCGAAAATTTTTGGGTGTTGCTTGCATTGTCCGCATTGATAACCGGAATCGTCGCATATATCCTGTATAAGAAAAAAATGCTATGATCGGTTCAAAAGGCTGATTTACTTACACTTAAAATTAAATTACGGCATAGTCGTCTGCGACTATGCCGTTTGATTTTTAATGAAATCGTCGGGTATTAAGTGAAAATTTAGTATATTCGAAACAAAACGAAATTTCCGTATAAACGCACAGTATGTGCGGAAACGCTTTGCGAACCGCACATTTATTCGATTATGTATTCCATTTCTATGTCGGCTTTTTCCGAACCCCAAAATTCTCTGTTGAGTGCAACTTCCTTAAAACCGAACTTTTCGTAAATGTGAATTGCCGGTTTTAACGCACGACAAGAAATTAAAGACAGTTTTTTTGCTCCGTGTCTGATTGCGTAATCCATACAAGCCTTAAAGACCGCACTTCCGGCACCTGTTCCGGTATATTGCCCGACCGCCGCCAACTTACACATTTCCCAATAACCCTCGGCAAGCGGTATCGTCATACAAGTCGCAAGTACCTTATCCCTGTCTAACGCAAAATAAACCATACCGCCGTTTTCTACCGATTTGTCGACGTTGTCCATCGTTTCTCGATCGGTTCGATTGCGTAAAACTTTTCCAGTCATCCCGTGTTCAAGTCAATAAAATCTTTTAAGTCAAATAATCGCATCGTCGGAAAATGAGTTGTCGATCAAATTACTGAACCGTTCGCGGTACGGCGTTAAACTGACAGCGGAGGGTGCAAAGCTGTATCCGTTTATAAAAAATTTGATTTCGGCTTTATTAATCCTCGCAGCAACTTGAAGCTTGAAACAAAGACCGTAAAATCCGATAAAATGCTCGCCGTGTTACCAACGGCTCACCCGCTTGCAAAACAAAAAAACATAAAATTAAAAGATATTGAAAACAAACCGTATATTATGCCCAAGGAAAATAATTACAGCGAACCGTCGGCAGCCTTTGCGGTGGAAGGAATCAAACCGAATATCGAATATATTATTCATGATGATTACGCAATAATGACAATGGTGGAAGCGGGATTGGGAGTAAGTATTTTAGCGGAACTTGTATTAAGAATAAACGATTAATGATATCGTGTGCTTGCCGATAGCAAGCGTTTTATTGATTATCTTATGTCGCACAAAGATGAATTGCCGTAAATAACGACGGAGTTCTCGTTTCCACTGCGTAAGCCGTTGATTTTGCCGTATATGCCGAGTATATCAAATGCACGGAAGGCCGTATAAATAATTCAAAATACTTTTGTTTTTATGTACGGGAATAAATCGAAAAGAATCATAAATACTATGTATTGAATATATTAAATACGGAATCAAATGATAATTGCGGAGGTTAATACCGTATGTGCGGGATCGTTGGATATGCAGGCGGCAAATGTGCTGTAGAAGTGCTTGTAAATACACTGAAGAAACTCGAATACAGAGGCTATGATTCGGCAGGGATCGCCGTTTTTGAAAACGGAAAAGCGAAATGCGTAAAGTCGAAAGGACGTATATCGTGCCTCGAGGAAAAACTTAAACAGGAAAAACCGAGCGGAAACGTGGGGATCGGTCATACTCGCTGGGCTACACACGGCGAAGTGAACGACGTGAATTCTCACCCGCATACGTGCGGACGTGTTACCGTCGTTCATAACGGAATAATCGAGAATTACGCAATGTTGAAAAAAACACTCGAAAAAGAGGGCGACACGTTTTTGTCGCAGACGGACAGCGAAGTTATCGCACATTTGATCGACAAATATTATACGTCCGACCCGGTGGAAGCTGTAAAACGTGCGGTTGCAGAGCTTAAAGGCTCATATGCATTTACGGTTATGATCGAGGGATTTTGCGAAAAATTGCTTTCGGTTCGCTACGGAAGTCCGCTCGTTATCGGCGTGGGAGAAAACGAAACTTTTGTGTCCTCCGATCCGGGTGCAATACTCGGTTATACTTCAAAGTATTATATTTTGGACGAAAACGAAATTGCGATAACAGATTCGAACGGAGTCGAATTTTTCGATTTTGACGGTAATAAAAAATCGCATAAAAAGCTTCACTTCGCAAAATGCGATATCGACGAATCGGAAAAAGGCGAATATCCGCATTTTATGCTTAAGGAAATTTTTCAACAGCCGCAGACATTGGAAAAATTGATTTCTTCTCAATTAAAAAACGGAATAAGCGGAATTTTCAAAAAAGAAATACAGAACACGGAAAACATAAAGCGACTTGCGGTGATAGGCTGTGGTAGTGCATACAATGCGGGCTTGCTCGGAAAATACGTTATCGAAAAGCTTGCACGTGTGAGAACCGAAGTCTATGCGGCATCCGAATTCAGATATTGCGACCCGATATTGAATACCGGCGATGCGGTGTTTGTCATTTCTCAGTCGGGAGAAACTGCGGATTCGCTTGCGGCATTGCGGCTTGCAAAAGCTAAAAATATTCCCGTGTACGCCGTAGTCAATGTTGCTGAATCATCGATTGCCCGTGAGGCGGACAGCGTTATATTTACCGATTCGGGTCGGGAAACGGCTGTCGCAACCACTAAAGCATATACGGCACAACTTGCCTCATTGTATTTGCTTGCCTTGCGGCTTGCGTGGGAAAGAAAAAACGTGAGCGATAGCTGTGCGGAGTATTTGATCGGGGAGTTTAAAAAAATTCCCGAGTGTACGGAGAAAATGCTGAGTGAAGAAAAAATGTCGGTGTATAAAACGCTTGCCTTACGTAATAAGGATAAGCACGATATTTTTATAATCGGCAGAGGCAGGGATTATGCACTTGCGTGCGAGGGTGCAATGAAGATCAAGGAAATATCGTATATGCATTGCGAAGCGTATGCCGCAGGAGAATTGAAGCACGGTACAATATCTCTTATTGCCGAAGATATTCCGTGTATCGCATTGCTTACCGATACGTCTTTAACGGATAAAACGGTAAATAATATTAAAGAAATAAGGGCAAGAGGCGGAGAGATAATATGCCTGCTGCCGGAGAACAGCCGAGAAACGGAGCTTTGTGATCTTGAGATCAAATTGCCGAAGTGCGATACACTTTTTATGCCGATAACAGCAGCAGTGGCTTTGCAATTATATGCATATTATACCGCACTTTATAAGGGCTGCGATATCGATAAACCGAGAAACCTTGCCAAAAGCGTAACAGTCGAATAGATGCACCTTTTTATGTAATTTTCACAAACTCCTCTCGAAAAAAAGGTTTCGAGAGGATATTT
>CAZCJU010000088.1:0-5373 GCA_964498965.1 uncultured Lachnospiraceae bacterium | reverse complement strand
AGGTTTCCGCTCTGCTCGGACGTATGCCGTCCGCCGTCGGATATCAACCGACGCTCGCGTCGGAAATGGGAAAATTGCAGGAACGCATAGTTTCTACCACAAACGGCTCGATAACGTCCGTTCAAGCGGTGTACGTCCCCGCAGACGACTTGACCGACCCCGCTCCCGCAACGACGTTTGCACACCTCGATGCCACGACCGTCCTTTCGAGAAGCATCGTGGAACTCGGTATATATCCCGCGGTTTCTCCGCTTGAATCTTCCTCACGTATGCTTTCACCCGATATAGTCGGTCAAAGGCATTATAAAACCGCAAAGGAAGTAATGCGAATACTTCAAAGATATAACGAATTGCTCGATATCATAGCGATACTCGGTATGGACGAGCTTGGCGAAGAGGATAAGACTGTCGTTCGCCGTGCAAGACGTGTACAGCGATTTATGAGTCAACCGTTCCATGTCGCAGAGGGCTTTACGGGAGTAAAGGGTGCTTACGTGCCGATCGAAAGCACAATATCCGGATTCGAAGCCGTTTTGGGCGGCGAGCTGGACGGCGTAGCCGAACAGCATTTTATGATGGCGGGAAGCATCGACGACGTTTATAAGTCGGCAAAGGGTGAGATCTGAATGACATTGAGATTCGTTTTGCCAAATAAGACCGAACAGTATGAATGCGACGACATTACGTTCTTCACACTTGACGGGAAGAACGGAAAAAACGGCGGAAGCATCGGAATACGAGAAAACCATGAAAAAGCGATTATGGCAGTAGCGGCAGGCGAACTGCGAGCGACCGAAAACGGCAGTACCGTATTCAGCCGCATACTTAAAGGCGGACTCGCCTCGGTCGAAAATAACGTGATAACCGTAATATCCGAATAAAAAAACAGGGCATCGCCCTGTTTTTTAAATTTAACCGTTCTCGGAGAACGACCGATAAAACCCATCTCACGATAACCGTTTCTTACAAAAAACGGTCATGTGAGGCTTTTTCTATCTCTAATTCTTCTCACCAAAAGTTCGACCGTGCGAAGCACCCACACGTCGGACCTCTCCTTTAGATAAAGGCTGACGAGGAGTGAAACAAAAAGCCTTCCCGAGGGAAGGCTTAATAAATTTCGGTTGCTTCTCGGGTGCAAGGCGATCAGAGCTTTTCGAAGCTTTCGACGTTAAGGACGAACATTGTCGCACCTCCGACCGTCGTTTCCTCGCCTATGCCCTCATCGGCAAGTCCTCTGCCGAACGAAGCGGACGATGCGGACATTTGTTTTCTCACCGAGCAATGCTTTTTCAGGATATCCTTTATCAGCGACACTTTATCGCCGTCTGTTCCTATCAGCAATGTCGTATTACCGACCATCAAGAATCCGCCGGTTGTCGAAAGGCGTGTTACGAAGAAGCCCTCGTGCGTAAGAGCGGATGTAACGAGGGTACTGTCGTCATTGGGGATCACTGCGAGTATAAGTTTCATGTTCTGTTTCTCTTTCTTTCTTATTTATTCTGTTCGATCAGCGTATCTTATCATCTGTTTCATCTATTTCATCTGTTTCATCTGTTTCATCTGTCATCGATATCGGGTGTTGTCCGCCATTATCCGTCAATCATTCGGATCGCCGCATTCCCCAAAGGGCGGGAAAGCTTTACGAGTGGGCTAAGGGTTGCCGTTCTCCCTGCGGCGGGAGAGGTCACAGGTCGAGGCTCAGCAGGCGTCGGCTGTGCTTATCGAGCTTTTCGACATCGGGTATTTCGTATCTGTTGTCGTCGCTGTCGCGGACAAGCACACGTCCGTCATACAGAGCTTTTATATCGCTGTGGCGGTTTCTGATATCGAAGCTTCTTCTTCCGCAATCTGTTTCCACCGTCCATTTCAGAGTACCGTATTTTTCGTATCTGTCGCACAATGCGGTAATTCTCGGTATCAGGTAATATTCCGAAAGTGATTCCTCGATGACCTTTTTCGATTCGGGGATTAGGGCGGCAAGCGAGCGTATTATCGCCACTTCGTGACCGTCCTCGGACAAAAGCGAGATATACTTATCGAGTCCGGACAGAGGAAAAAGTCTTTTCGGTTCGAGATTTTTCCACTTTTGACCGCTTATATGCTCCATATCAACGAGGTTAAAATCGCCCTTAGTGAAGCGGACCTCGTCGCCGTTAATATAATTTCTCGACATTTCCTGCCTCCTTACTCGAAGTTTTCGCTTTCTTTTTGTTTTCTTATCTTCTCGGACATAGACTGTATTTCGATAAGTCTGTAATATTTTCCCTTAAGTGCCATAAGCTCCTCATGCGAGCCGCACTCTATTATTCTTCCCTTATCAACGACGATTATTTTGTTCGCTTTACGGAGCGTGGAAAGGCGGTGAGCTATCATAAGTGTAGTTCTTCCGCTTATAAGTCTTTCTATGGCTTCCTGTATCAGCTCTTCCGTTTCCGAATCGACGGAGGCGGTAGCTTCGTCGAAAATAAGTATACTCGGATTTTTCAGCACGGCACGGGCGATCGAAAGTCTTTGTTTTTCACCGCCGGAAAGTCCCACACCTCTTTCGCCGAGCATGGAGTCATAGCCGTCGGGCTGATTTACGATAAACTCGTGAGCGTTTGCGACATCTGCGGCATGAATGACCTGTTCGACGTGGGCATCGGGTACGCCGTAGGTGATATTATTGAATATCGTATCGGAGAACATCATCGGCTCTTGCTGTACGTAGCCGATCTTACTTCTGTAGTACTGTTTATCGATGTCCTTGATATTTTGCCCGTCGAGAAGTATTTCACCCTCGTAATTATCGTAGAATCTCAACAGCAGATTTATGAGCGTCGATTTTCCCGAGCCTGTAGTACCGACTATTCCGACGATATCGCCGGGTTCTATCGAAATATTTATGTCACAAAGCGTTTTTTTCGAGCGGTCGAAGCTGAAATTGACGTTTTTAAATTCGATCTTACCTTCGATCTTTTCGGGGCAATTGCCTTTACCGAAGTTTTCTTCGGGTTCGGCGTCGAGTATGTCCAATATTCTCTCAACGCTTGACAATGCACTTTGATATGCGTCGGAGAACGAAGCGAAGAAGTTTATCGGCTGATAAAATATCGCCGTGTACGACAGGAACGAAACGAGCATACCGACAGAAGGCGAGCTGCCGCCGGAGGTGATGACCCAGCTGCCGCCGACCGCCCATATCAAAAGCGTGCCTATAGTCACGAAAAAGTTTACGACGTTGGGGTACATCGAGGTTATTTTCGCCGAGGCGGTATCGACCTTATACCATTCCCTGTTGTACTTTTGAAATCTGTCCGTCGCACGACGTTCGCCGGCAAAGGATTTTACGACTTTAACGCACGGAAGCGTGTCGGTAAGCACCGAGGTCACCGCACTCCACCTACGCCAGATCCGGCGGTAAAACGGCGAGATCCTTTTTGCGAAAAATCTGCTTCCGATCACGACGAGCGGAACGGGTACAAGTGCAAGCAACGACAACCTTACGTCGGTCGCAAACATTATCACGATTATTCCGAAGAACAAAAACAGCTGTACGACCGCCTCCTGCGTCACACGCAGGATAAACGCCTGTATTGTACTCGTATCTCCGGATATTCTGTTTATTACCGAGCCTGTAGAGGTCTTATCGTAAAACTTCATCGGCAAATTCTGTGCTTTTTCGTATACGTCGTTCCGCAACGACTCGACCATCCTGTCACCTGCGACTCGCAACGTGTAAGCACGGACTGAGGACAGGCTGTAGTGGATTATGTATGCGATCAAAAGAGTGATCACGACGCTTACAAGCTCTTTGTATTTTCCGTTCGGTAATATGTCATCGACAAGCCTTTGTTGGAAATACGGCGGCATGAGTGCTATAAACGTTGTAACACACGACATCAAAATGCCGAGTATCAGCAGATTTTTCTGCGGAACAACGTATTTCATAAGCTTCGATACTATCTTGCCTTTAGATTGGCAGTGTATGCAGTCCGCTCCCGGACGGAGCAACGTGCGACCGCATTTCGGACATACGGCAAGCTTCTTTTCAAAGCACGCACGAACGCTCTCCAATGCCTCTTCCGCATTTTCACCCTGCCCGACAGCTTCGGCAAAGGATGCCGCCGCATCGCAAAGCGTCGCAACGGTATATGTGTAGCGGAACAGTACTCGCTTTTCACCGTTTTTCAGCTTAACGCTCATACGTGCGTTGCCGTACATACGCTTAACGTCAAGTTTTTCGATGTCGGCAAATAAAACGGTATCCGATGTACCGTCGTCACTTATCGAATAAAACTCAGTTGCCGAACAGGCAAGCAGCGACTCACCGTATTTTTCCGTATTCGACAGGTCGCCGACAACGACAAACAGTATCTCGTCGTCGCCCGAGGCTTTTTTCAGTGCCTCGCAGAGCTTGGGCGGCACTTCTCGGTTTTTTAAAAATCGATGTTCTTCCATTTTGATCTCCTCCTGCCCGCCGAGAAGCGGGACAGCATTGTGATTTCCGATTTTGTTGATATGATTATACCCGTCCGAGAAAAATAAGTCAACACATTTTGCGAAAAAACAATGTAATTTCATTCAAAAATTGTTAAAACCGATTATGACTTTTTTATTAACATTTTGACCTGACCGCAAAATTCGACTTTTTCTCGGACAAGCGTACGTCGAAGCAATACCCTCATCCGTCGGCGTTGCCGACACCTTCCGCCACGGGATGGCTTATGTTAGGATAAGAGGGGGGTTCTGCGAGGGAGAAAAATTTTACAAAATACTGTTGTTATTATGTTTTGAATGTTGTATAATGTATTTTGAATAATTATATTTACAGATCAACGGTATTGGAGAAGCTGTTTATGAGTTTAATTAGTAAGATCTTCGGAACGTACAGCGAGAAGCAAATAAAAAAGATAATGCCTCTTGTGCAAAAGGTCGACGCATTGGCGGACGAATACAAGGGCAAGACCGACGAGCAGTTGCGTCGGATGACACAGGTATTCAAGGATCGTTTAAGCGGCGGCGAAACGCTTGACGATCTGCTTCCCGAGGCATTTGCGACGGTCAGGGAAGCGGACGAACGTGTATTGGGCAAGCGGCCTTTCAAGGTTCAGGTGATCGGCGGAATAATACTTCATCAAGGACGCATTGCGGAGATGAAAACGGGCGAGGGCAAGACGCTTGTAGCCACGATGCCCGCATATTTAAACGCTTTGAGCGGCAGGGGAGTACACGTTGTCACGGTAAACGAGTATCTTGCTTCCCGCGACTGCGAGGAGATGGGGCGTGTATACGAATTTCTCGGGCTTACGTGCGGGCTTGTCGTTCCGGGCATGAAGAATGACGAGAAGCGTAAGGCGTATCAATGCGACATAACCTACGGCACGAACAACG
>CAZCJU010000087.1:0-5478 GCA_964498965.1 uncultured Lachnospiraceae bacterium | reverse complement strand
AAGCGGTGTGACTTTGTATGGGTATTGGTTCAACGATGAAGGCACGGAAGGCATAGAGCTTCTTTATCCCGCCTATTGTACCTACTTTAAGGTCTATACGTATGCCGATTTGGACAAATTTCAATCGAAATTTGAGAACATCGGAAACACATACACACTCAAGCTTGAACCCATAGTAGATACCGATACTCTTTATTCCGAAAGCTATCAGAACAGTATCGGACTTACAGATGCTCAAAAGCAACAGCTGAATGCATTGAAGTCTGAAAGAAGCACCGGCTATATCCGTAATATTGCCGACGAAATGGAATTGCTCGGTAAAATACCGACTGATTTTAAGCCTATGACGATTGCGGAAGTCGAAAAAATAATCAATGAAAGCAAAAAGTTCGGCAGTGAAGAAGAACGCAAAAGCTACATTAAGACGGCCCTTTCCGCAAGACAGTATCCGAGCATTGTTTGGTACGAAGACGTAAACGGCGAAGCGTTCAAGGCTTGGTATGACCTTGAAGACGGAACGTTGAAAGTTGATGATAACGATTTGCGTTACAGTAGGACCTACGATGCGATAAATTAATTCGCAAAAAGTGAATATTAAACAGCTATGACAGATTACATAATTTGCGGAAATAAAAATACGAAGCTGACTTAAGTTTTTAAAATAAGTGCGGAGGTAATGAACATGAAAATTATAAAAAAATATGTTAGCGATTGTGATGAGCTTAGCCCTTATGCTGTCCGCATATGGTTGCACCGGTAAATCGAATGACGGCAAAGAATACACAGAGAGCGAAAACAGCACGGGCGAAAAAAATATACGGCACTTGAGGTCGGAGGCTATGACGCCAATGACGGCGGTCATCATATAACCGAATATTCTTTGTGGAGTGTAGGTAACAGGAGTGGGTATGACGATCCGTCGGCTGATAGGACGTGTACCGTTTCGTTTAACGGCACTACTTATGCATGTGAATATCGTTACACTCGTGTAATATGTCCGGATACTTATCCTATGCATGCCTATGGGGATATGATGATGAGAAGGTTTATTGGTTCATTGATATAAATGCCAATACAGGAGAACTCTGCGGGGCTTACTGCTTTTCTGACATAGAAAATAGTAATAGCGTATCCGAGGAGAAATGTAGGAGTATTGCCGATCAATTTGCGAGAAAGTACATTGATCTTGACGAGTACACGGTGGAAACCAGTAATTATACCCCGGACGATATGGATGAACCCGCAGTGTATCATTTCGAATATGCCAGGGTAATAAGCGGATACCAGAACTAATGATTGCTTAACGATCACTGTTGATACTGCCAATAACGGGAAATTTAGGGGTATTAAATTTGGTATGCTCGATTCATTTGAAGATGTAACATAAGTGCCTATCGACGATGAAAGGGCAACCGAAGCGTTGGAGGCTAAGCTTGCGGATATATACGCAAATCCCACACTATGGGAAGGATTTCATATCAGCGGAGAGCTGACATACGATACCAGGATAAAAAAATTAATAAAGCTTGAAAACGGAGAATTTGCACTATATTACGAGGTGAATGCAAGTATACCGATTGACAATGGCGAGAAATATTCGCATATCGGCGGCATTGTTGAGGTGATAGTAACCATGTCCGATTAATGTGCTTCACGTGATCGATCGCACCGTGAAGTAAGCCGGTATCGTCGGCAAGTAACAATGATCTGTATAAGCTTGATGTGAAAAGACTCAAATGCATTCGTATAAAATGATCGTGAGTTTCGCAAACCGACGGCGTAAAACGATTTAAACAACAAAAAAGCCGCAGAAGTACGATTGATATAATCCCCTTAAAGCAGTCTTGAAAACTTTTTGTTTTTTCAAGTGTCTACTCTAAGGGGATTATATCACTTACTGCGGCTGTATTTATTTCAAACGATTTACAGGGAAGCTTCTATATGCTCTATAAGGCTTGCGACAGCACCCTTGCGACAGTCGGCAACAACGATATCCGCCATATCCTTTATCTTTTGCAAGCCGGAGCAAGGGCAAGCGGAAACGTCGGCTTTCGAAAGCATATTTTCGTCATTTTCGTAATCGCCTATGCAATATGTACGAACGCCGCCCAAAAGCGATTTCAGATACAGGACCTGATTTCCTTTCGTTGCGTCCTTATGCAGCAATTCGAGCATGGAGCTGAACGACTTGGAAAGTGCAAATTCTTTGCCACTGTTCAAAATGTATTTGCGAAGCTTTTCAAGGCTTTCCGAATTTCCGAAAAAGACGACCTTATCAAACGAATCTTTCGGCATATCGCAAAGATCTACCCGGCGTATCTCCGTAAAATAATTCCTAAGTTGTTCGGCTACCGCACGGCTGAGCTGAGGTGAAAAGAATTTATTGCGGTAATTTACACGTATTTCGATGTCATCGAATTCTTTGTCTATATCCCGTAGTAACGAAATGATCTCATCATACGGCAAGCGTATTTCGTTAAGTTCGCATTCCTTTTGAAAATCGTACAAATACGCTCCGTTGCATAAAACGGCGGGAGCGTTTATGTAGGGGAGTATTCCCGGGATAACACTGCCCAAAGCGTATCGCATTCTTCCGGTCGCAAGCGTAAAATAACCGCCGTTTTCGGTAAAATATTTTACCGCCTCGATGTTTTTTTTGATTCCCTCGTCGGAACCCGTCAGAGTTCCGTCAACGTCCGAAATTATTATTTTTCCTTCAAATTTCATTTATCTGTCCTTTTATTTAATTTATCCTATTCCATCTTGATCCGTGCGGCGATCGCCGCACTCAGTATTTCGCCTCGTTTCCGTTCGCAGACAGGTGTGAGCGGCAGTCGCAAATGCGGCTCTATAAGCCCGAAATCGTGCATTGCGGATTTTATCGGTGCGGGATTCGTGTCGCAGGTAAGAGCGAGCAAAAACGGATAAAGTGACGCAAATTCGACGCTCGCCGATGCGATATTTCCGCTTTTGTACAATTCGTATATTTTTTCGAAACTGCCATAGCAAAGATTCGCACATACCGATATCGCACCTCCGGCTCCGAGCGAGCAGAAAAGAGGGAGCAACAGGTCGTTTCCGCAATAGATCTTTTCTCCGAAACGGACAAGCTTTTCGGTAATATCCGCTATATCCGTGCCTGCTTCCTTTAACGCCGTTATGTTTTCATGAGAAAACAGTATTTCGGCTTGCGACGGGGTAACGGATATGCCCGTACGCGACGGTACGTTGTACATCATTATCGGCAAACGAACCGATTCGGCAACGGTCAGATAGTGACGCAGAATACCCTGCTCCGACGGACGATTATAATACGGAGCGGTAACGAGCAGACCGAAAGCACCGAGTGCTTCCGCACGGCGGCACATTGCAACCGCCGTTTTCGTGTCGTTGGAGGAGCAACCGACGATAACGGACATTGTGCCGCCCGATTCCAATGCACATTCCGTCAGCTTATCCCGTTCCGCTTGAGTGACAGTCGGAGCTTCTCCGGTAGTTCCGAGAATAACGACGGCTTCCGCACCGCCGTTTGCCTGACGCATTATCAATTCCGAAAACGCTTTGTAATCTATTCCGGTATCGCAAAACGGTGTGATCGCCGCCGTTATGACACCGAAAGGAAAATTATTTGTCGAATTATTCATAAAAAAGCGACCTCATATCAAAAAATGTTGAAATCTTAACACTTAAATGCTACAATGTAGCGGTAAGACAATATTATGATATGCTTTTTTATAAAGGCACGACACATTTCAGTATAACATAAAACATAAAGAATGTCAATAAATAAAAGGAAAATATTGCGATATGGATAATATAACGTACTCAACTCACGATTTTTACTATGAGCTTCCGCCCGAGCTTATCGCACAAACACCGTGCGAAAAAAGGGAAAACGCAAGACTTCTTGTTGCGAATTTCCGAAATAAAACGCTTGAGCATAAGCATTTTTACGATATTTGCGATTACTTAAAGGCGGGCGATGTTCTTGTCATAAATGATTCGAAAGTAATGCCGGCAAGAATTTACGGAAAAAAAGTCAAAATGACCGATACTCCGGAGGAAGGCTCAAACGTCGAGGTCGTTCTTATTCGCCAAAAAGAACTTGATCTGTGGGAATGCATAGTCCGTCCCGGAAAAAGACTCAAAGAGGGAGCTTTGATAGATTTTTCGTCTATCTTAAAAGGAAAAATAGAAAAAATCGAGGACGACGGGAATCGATTGATACGCTTTGAGTATGACAGAACAAAATATGAAAATATATTCAATGTCTTGGATAAAATAGGAAAAATGCCGCTTCCGCCCTATATAACCGAAGAACTTAAGGACAATGATTTGTATCAAACGGTATATGCACGTGAAATCGGCTCGGCTGCCGCACCTACGGCGGGACTGCATTTTACGGAAGAATTACTTGCTAAAATAAAAAATATGGGGGTGCTTGTAGCCCCCGTTATGCTGCATGTCGGGTTGGGAACGTTTCGTCCCGTTAAGGCGGACAATATCAAGGACCACAAAATGCACTCCGAATATTTTGTTATGAGCGAGGAAAGTGCGGATATTATCAATAATGTGAGAAAAAACGGTGGGCGTGTGGTGTCGGTCGGTACAACCTCGACACGTGTGCTTGAAAGCACGGTGGACGATAACGGTACGGTTCACGCATTTGCCGGCGAAACAGATATATTTATTTATCCGGGATATAAGTTTAAATGTGTTGACGCACTTATAACCAATTTCCATTTGCCCGAGAGTACGCTCGTTATGCTCGTATCGGCGTTTGCCGGACGCGAATTTATACTCGATGCGTACAAAACGGCAGTGAAAGAAAAATACAGATTCTTTTCGTTCGGGGATGCGATGCTTATTGTATAGAAGAAGCTTCCAATTGGTAATTTCTTATATCCAATCAGTTTCGGTGACGTCTGCTTTATTTACTAAATTATATATTATATAACATATATAATTTGTACAATATTACCAATTGGTAATGTCAATAAACCGATTGGTAATTACCATATTCCTTAAAAACTCTGATTTTCTGCGTAAAAACACTAAAAAATATCGGTTTTTCACCATCGGCTGTCAAAGTGTATGGGATATAAGAAACGACTAAAAACTTTTTATTTAATTTAAGAATATCTATTGACAAAATAGGATAAATCCTATATAATATAAGTGTAGGATAAAACGCTCCATTTTTACGGAGAATAATCAATGAATGAGATCAAAATCAGGTATTCGAAGGACGCACTGAAATTTTTATCAAAATTGGATAAAAAATCGGTCGGTAGAATCCGTGATGCTATGCGGGGCTGACCTATAATCCACCTGTCGGAGATATAAAAACAATGCAGGGCTACAGCGACGGAAGGAAACGCCTCCGTGTTGGCTCGTGGAGAATTATCTACCGACACGAAAACGAAGAAACGGTTGAGATCATCTTCGTGATTGATATTGGCAATCGCGGAGATATAT
>CAZCJU010000086.1:0-5495 GCA_964498965.1 uncultured Lachnospiraceae bacterium | reverse complement strand
AGCAGGTGCATACACTTATAACTCTTGCTGTTGGTGGTGGCTTCGCTCCCCCGGTGGCACTCAGAGCTATGCCGCCGATGTCTACGGCGTCGGCGGCGTCCGTGAGGGCGGTCACCGTGTCAACATCACTGGCTCTGCCGTCCGCCCCGCTTTGTGGATCGATCTGAACTCTTAACTCTCCGAAGCTTAGATCGTTCGCATCCGATAAAATTTTGTAATAAAAAACTGCGGACAACATACAACAGCTCAAGATTCGTTGTATGTTGTCCGTATGTCATCGATCCGAAAATACGTATGCTTCCTCGCTTTTTGCGGCTCTGTCCGTGTAAAGCGAGCTTTTTGCGTGGTAGCTTGTGACATTGAGGATAGCTTCGCCGTCTATCTGAAGTGCCGTCGGCGTGCCGAATTCCACCTTTATATCATGTCCGGAAAGTATTTCGACCTTTTTTTTGTATTTTGTGTGCTTTCCGGAAAATATCGAGGGAAATAACAAAAGTGCCTTGAGCTTGCTTTTGGAATGAAATACGAGAACCGACAGCTTTTTTTGCGGATCGAGTCTGTCTTGTTCCGGTGTCGGCATCATTCCTCCGCCGTAATATCTGCCGTTCATCGTCGGTACGAGCCATACGTTCGTGTATGTGTACTTGCGACCGTCTACGACGACCGAAGCACTGACGGGTTTGAATTTTCCGAGCAAGCCTTTTATGGCTATCATGGTGTAGTTGATGTCGGTTTTTCCCGCATTTCGTTGTCGGTCACCCTCTTCACAGCAGTATCCGTCGATGCCGAAGCCGACATTGTTCAGGAAAAAGTATTTTTTGCCGTTTACATTTACCGACGGCAGCGAGGACAGGTATTTGTTTATGTAAAAATTCGGCTTTCCGTCCTTGCTTTGTTCGATGTCGCGTAAAAAATCATTTCCGCTTCCCGTTGCACTGTAAAGTATGGGGTTCTTTATTTCAATGCCCTCGGTGTCGTTGACGAACCTGTTTAACGTTCCGTCGCCGCCGCATATGATAAGCTCATCATCGGGAGAAACGGAATCGAAAAAAGCCGTGTAGCCGTCAAGCTCGCTCATGTCGATCAAAACCGAACTCGGAAAATACCGTTCCTTTAATTGATACGCCGATGCCTTACCTTTGCCGCATGCGGCGTGCGGATTGTACAAAATGTAATACATATATTGCCTACGATCGTGAAATTTCATTATACGGTGAAGTGCTTTCTGTGTGTACCGAATACAATATCGTCAACGGAAACGATCACCGACTTTGAATTTTATACCGTTTACGACAACTTAACCTCAACTGTTTGTCAACTTTTGTTGAAAAACGGCTCGTTCTCCCGTATGCATTGCTTATGTCCCCGCCCTCATCAGTCGACGGACGATGAGGGCGGGGTGTTGTCGTTTGCCGGTCGGGTTCGGACAGATGTCAATATTTCGCATCGAGAAGATTTCCGAGTGCCGTTCTCAAATTCGTGAACAGCTCTTCGTCGGAGGTGTATTCACCGAGAGATGTCGTTATTTGCTTGATGATATAATCGGTCTTTTCTTTACCTATCTTATTTTCGAGCATGGTGAGATATTCGAAGTCCTCTATGCCGTCACGTACACATTCAAGTCGCAGAGAGCCTACAGGACCGTTTATACCGACATATGCACCGCAATATACAAGCACGCCGTTGCCGTAAACATCATATGCGGGATATCCGCTTTGCGTTTCGTGCTTTGAATTCCAGCCGTAGTTGTTTTCGGGCGAATAGTTCGTCCAATCGTTTGCCATGTAGTACAAAAATCCGTCAACATCGTAAAGCTTTTGTTGCCAGAAAAGTATTCTGTAGTTTACCGCTTGAGTTTCCGTGGTGAGAGTGATCTCGGGGCTTTGAGGATAACGTGTAACGTACCACCAAACCTCGTCGCCGCCCGATTGCTCTTTTGCCATACGTTCGGCAAAAGTTCCGAGATTTTTTTCAAGCAATGCACTGCACCTGTATGTAAGGCTTCTGTTTGCGTTATATTCCGCATAGCTGTTGTAGAAGAACGTATGCGGACACCAAATATTTACATATTCCTTGATATATTCGAAATAATCGACCTTGCTTTGGGAATCAAGTGCGGAATTAAGGTGCATCGGAGCTGTCATTTTGTAGTTCGGAAAATACTGCTTGAGTAATTGACCCGCCGCTATTACTTTGTCGAGTGCGGCCTTGTTTTCGGGTTCGTCAACGACGTAAAATACCGCCTTGGAGAGCCAGCCCTTGTTTTTACTCAAATACGAATACGTTTTTTCGACGTTGCTTTGCGTCAGCTCGGTCTGCCAGCCGACGGGGTTGAATGCCACGACACGGGGATTGTCCAGATATTCCTTTATTCTCGAATCGGAATATTGTCCCTTCGTATCGTAGGGAAGTGTGTAACCGCAAAGTCTGTTTTCCAGTAAATAGTCGTAATAATTTTTGTAAAGCAGACTGTCATCGCCGTTGTAGCACTTGTGTGCCGCATAAATGTTCCACCAGTCGATATCGATCTGAGTTTTGCAGGCGGTTTCGTCGGAAAGCGTGAAATCCCATACGTATGCGTAGACAGATGCCTTTTTGATCTCTTTTCCGCTTGCGTCCTTGATCGTGAGTGTGGCGGAATATTGACCCGCTTCCGTGTTTTTGTCGGAATAGACCTTTATTAAAAACAGCTTGCTTTTGTTTGCCGCAAGATCGAAGCTTCCCTCAAGCGGCGGAATAGGGTCGGCTATCGTTTGTCCTTTTACATCGTCGAAATAGTAGCCGTAAAATATATCGGATTTAAGAGTCTTTCCGTTCGAATTCTTAAATTCGGTAAGCTCGGCACTCAAGCCGTTCTTCGCTTTCGACGAACAAAGCAAGAATTGACAACCCTCTATCTCGTTTTTGGCAAGTCGCATCTGATAGGTGTAAAGACCGCTCGATTTTGTGCTTTCGGCGGGAGTTTTCGTATAGGTGTGATCGAACCAGAGAGATATATTATTGTCTTCGTTGCTTGCGTTAAGCTTTGTGTTCGAAATCTTCGGTGCATTGTCAACTGCGGAGGCGAGAAGCTTTTCGGCCTCTTGCTGTTGTTTGTCTGTAAGTGCGTTGGAATGTGCTGAGGAGGAAACGAGCTTTTTGACTTCATCGTGCGTTTTTGCGAAAATTATCGACGAAATGTAAACACTCTCACCGCTTGCGGCACTCGATGTCAGAAAATCGAATCTGAAGCCGTTTACGTTTCCGCTCCAAGTCTTTGCGTCCGACAGATCGAAATAGATGTATTGCCAAGTGCTTTCGGCGTTGTTGAATACCGAGGATTGATTTGAACCCGGCGTAGGTGCGGTAATGCCGCCGGCACAGTAAAATAAGTCAAAGGTGCTTGACGAACATTTTTCTGCCTTGAGCTTCAAGACCACGTATTTGTAAGTGCTTGCACTGACGGGAGTAAGCTTGTATTTGCTCATGTACGACTTGTAGTCAAAATATATGTAGGGATCGTTGGAGGCTTGCGTCGTAGTCAGCTTAAGCACATAGCCCTCCGTACCGTCTTTCAGAACGGTATAATCGCAATGATTTTTTGCGGAAAGTACGGATTTTATGTTTGTGGCGTCGAATTTCACCGCATCCGCTTTTTCCGGACCGTATTCCTCGCTCGGTGCGGTCGTGCCGGACGAGCTTGTCGTTGAGGGAGCGGTTGTCGATGTGCCGGAAGATGTACTTGAGTTGCCCGAGGTCTGCGAGGAGGCAGAGGTATCGTCCTCCGTTACGTCGCTGTTTTGCGTGTCGTCATCCGATGATGTGTCGGTCGTCACATCGTCTGTATCTTCATTCGGCTCACCGGTGTTTTCGCCGGAAACGGTATCGATATCCGCTCCGACGGTCGAATCAAACTCCGTGTAGTCGGCTGTTCCGTTTGTGTCGCCCCCGCTTTTTTCGGAATCGGTGCAGGAACAAATACTTGCCGAAAGCATACACAGTAACAGTGTTAAGGCAATCGCTTTTTTCATTTCGATCTTTCCTTTCATACGGATTTCATACGGACTTTTCGATCGGGGATCGTCCTTTAGCTGTATTATACAATATTTGTCGATAATTGTCAATGATAAATACAACATTTTGCAAATTTTGCGGACGATATGCATTTAACAAAACGATGCCGCCGCACCGCGTGCCGATAAAACGAAGAACAAACGCCCGGTTAAGCCTGTATTACGCCGAGTATTTAAATTGCGAAGATCATTTTCGATATTGCTATTGAAATTTCGAGAAAAATATGCTACAATAACAAAAACGGTGAGGTGATCTGTTACGGAAAATAAGACTATAGTCGCAATAATGTACGATTTCGATAAGACATTGTCCCCTAAGGATATGCAGGAATACGGATTTGTCCCCGAGATCGGAATTTCGGCAAGTGAATTTTGGTCGAAGTGCAACGAGCTTATGTATGAAAACAACATGGATTCTATCCTTGCGTACATGTATTTTATGGTGACCGAATCACATCGCCGAGGCATTCCGCTCACTCGAGATAATTTCAGACGACAAGGCGAAAAGGTAAAGCTGTTCGACGGCGTTTCGGAATGGTTTGATATGATAAACGCTTACGCACTATCCGTGGACGTTGTGCTTGAGCATTACGTCATTTCCTCCGGACTTAAGGAAATAATCGAAGGAACGGAAATCGCAAAATATTTCAAAAAAATATATGCTGCGGAATTTTGCTACGATAAAAGCGGCGAAGCGGTTTGGGCATCGATGGCTGTGAATTACACAAGCAAAACACAATTTATTTATCGTATAAATAAAGGCGTATTGTCTGTCACCGACCATAACAGTCTGAACGAATCTATGCCGGAACAGGAAAAAAGAATACCGTTTCGAAATATGATATATATAGGCGACGGACTGACGGACGTGCCTTGCATGAAGCTGGTAAAAACGAGCGGCGGTCACTCCGTAGCAGTTTATCAAAACGACGATTCACAGGCACGGAAGCTTTTGCAAAAGGGAAGAGTAAGCTACATAGCACCTGCAGATTATGCAGCGGGCGGACGGCTTGATACGATAATGCGTGCCATACTTAATCAAATACGTGCTACGGATATAACGATAAATATTTGACTGCGTCCGATATGCTTTTACAAAGCTTTGCCGCAGACGCTCGGTACACACGGAATTTCGGTGCATCGCTCCGATAAAAAAACGACCGAGCCGCGACAAGTTGCGATTCGGTCGTTTTGGAAATCGTTTATCGATTTCTTATTCGCTTTTTTTAACTTATTTGTTTTTTAATTCGTTCTCTTGATTTTCAATCATTTTCTTGAACGTGTGTCCCGTACGACTTTCATCATCAGAAACCGTTGCGGTGTCTGGGTTTTCACTGCTGTGGTCAGTTGGGGTAGTGATGATACCTGCACGACGCTTGAGTTTTTTCAGATATTTTTCGGTGGTGTCGCCCGTAAAGATTTTGATAGACAGGCACATAGAGC
>CAZCJU010000085.1:0-5537 GCA_964498965.1 uncultured Lachnospiraceae bacterium | reverse complement strand
TCTTTTACTTTCTTCCTTTCATTTCCTCTTGCCGGGTGTTTCGGGGTAGTTATATTCATTATCAATTCGTCATCATTTCTCCGTCTGCTCCGAGATCCCAACTCAGGCGACTCAATATATATTTGTCTCTTATGTCCTTTGTATGTAAAAATGCGGAATTTGCCAAAAATTCATTTTCGCCGATATCATCGAGTGATGTGGGAAATCCGAGCTTATCGAACATGGCGTATAGATTTTCACTCGGTATAAGTTCTTCCCCGATAATTTTCAATATACCGTCCCAATTTTCGATTATTTTTTTGATTCTCGCCTCATGTTTATCCGGATCGTACTTTTTTTCCTTTTTTTCGAGCTTGATGACCGAATCCGCACTCGTTTTAAAATATTCTCTTACACCTTCTTCCCACTTTGCTTGGTCGAAAGCAAGTACCTTTTTGCGGGCATTTTCATATGAAGGCACGATTTTTCGTAATTTTTCGTATTTACGCAAAGCGAGCAAGGTTCCTATACCTACCGTTATTCCGTGCAATTCGCTTTGTCTGTTATCCGCTATTGCACGCATTCCCCAGAGATGAGAATAATAATGTTCCACTCCCGAAGCCGGGCGTGAAATTTCGGCGAAGCTCATTGCTATTCCCGCAAGTATCAGTCCCTCGACAATCGTCTTGATCGCATCCGTATCTCTTTTAACGGCTTTTTCCGCAGAATCACAGCATTTTTTCGCCGCACTTCTCATCATATCCGCTATTTCTTCGCAATAATACTCACCGTTTATGAGATTGGATATTCTCCATTCGCACACGCTCACGATTTTTGCCGTCATATCTCCTATCCCGGCAAGTATCATCTTTTCGGGAGCGTTTTTTATTATATTGATATCGCATATCAGTTCATCGGCACAGCACGTATATATTGTGGTTTTAACTCCGCCGTATATCATTGACGAGGAATCCGAAGCATAACCGTCCATCGACGGTGCCGTACCTACCATCACAAACGGCTTACCCGTCAGCTTTTTCAAAAATTTACATATATCGTTTATCACTCCGCTGCCGATGCCGATAATGATATCCTCGTTACGATAATCCATTACTGCCTGTCCCACTGCCGCTTCATCGGGTTCGAGTTTGATCTTTCCGTTAAAGATATGGATTCTGTATTTCAATCCGCAAAGTCGATCTCTCACATATTCGAATGCGGCATTATAGGTGTTCGTGTCACAGACAATATAAGCACTTTCGGCGTTATACTTTTTAGCAAGCTCACTCAGCTCCGCAACGGCTCCGCAGTAAACAGCACAGTTTTTGACGGCGGCACGGTGTTTTCTGCCGCATTCGCAGTCAAATGTTTTTCCGAGCAATCCATTTATATCGGTTTCGCAAAATTTTTTATTCATTTTTATTCTCCGTTTCGGATCTCGTCGTATATTCCCTGCAAAATGTACGGCATTTGTCTTAAATACAGCCAGAACAGCAATTCAATAATACTATTCCTTGTACCCGCTAAAGTAAACGCACCGATCGAATTGCCCACTCTGTATGCTTCGGGGATACAATCGATCGAAACGCAATCGACGTTAAAAAAGTCCGCAGCTGTCAAAACTTCGCTTGCGGTAAGCTCGGAATCAAGCTCAAATAGCAATTTACATCCGATCGTTTCCGTATTCAAATGTGATGTCGGGCAATGTGCGAGCAATGCGTACCGTGTACGCAGAGAAAAGTCGTAATTCGTCACATCGGTCACGGCCGTAATAAAAAGCTCATATTTCGCAATCAGATTATAGAAGCTCGACAGTCTGCCGTCCGACGAATTTTCGATAGGCAACACGCACAGATCACACTTTTGTGCATAAACGGCTTCCGCAACATTTGAAAAATTATGCATCGGCTCCGCACTTGCATCGCAAAGTCCGCACAAAAAATGCGTCAGTGCCTCTTTGCTTTGCCGATTATCCAAATAAGCCACCTTCGGTTCGCTCTTCAGCGGTGCGACTTTTAAAAACGGAGGCGGAAATTCGCAGTTTTCGAATATTTTATCGAACAATATATCACAGCACGCAAGTCTTAATCCACGTGCGTTTTGCTTTTTTCGGTTATCAGCCGCCACATTGGAGCAAGCGTCAAAAACGCTTGTCGCATTGGCGAAAGCGGCAGGCAGGTCTTCTATCGGCTCACGCACGATAAGCTTCATTTTTTCTGATATAAACGGGTAATATCTGTCGTCGAATGCTAATTTTTTATCGTTAAGTCTTATAATATTTGCATCCAACACCGCAATTGCTCTACCGTTACTCATTTCAGCACAAACTTCACTATATCATCGGGTGTATTCGCTATGAAATCCGCACCCGCTTCGATCAAAAGGCTTACGGGACGATATCCCCACGTCACACCGACGGAACGAATACCGGCATTTTTCGCCATGAGGATATCGCCGTCGGAATCGCCTACGTATATTGTTGAGGTTTTATCCGTACCGAGTCGGTTTATTATTTCAAGTGCCGCATCGGGGGACGGCTTTCTCGGCACTCCGACACGTTCGCCCACAGGCAGCATTATCAGATTGCCGAGCAATTCGTCACACAACATTTTCGTTGCTTCGTCGAATTTATTCGATAAGACAGCCGTTTTCACTCCGGCTTTGACAAGCGTTTCGAGCATTTCCGTTATTCCGTCATACGGTACGGTCTTATTTTGCATATTGTTTTTATAGTGTTCTTTAAAGGCTTTCAGCAATGCGGTTCTTTCGTCGTCGTTCGCACTGCTAGGAGCGGAAAGCAGGATCAGATTCGCAACACCGTTTCCGATATTTTTCGTACACTGCTCTATCGAGATAGTATCGTAACCGTATTTTCGCAATGCATAATTAACGCTGTCGCACAGATCTTCAACAGTATACAACAGGGTTCCGTCGAGGTCGAATATTACCGCTTTTGTGTTCATTTCAACGTTTCCTCTAATCTTTTATAATTATCCTCTATTGAATTTTCTTTTTCGAACACGCTTGATGTTCCCGCAACAAACGTATCGGCACCGAGGCGACGCATTATGGGAGCGTATTCAAAGCTTACACATCCGTCTACTTCTATTCTTGCGTTTTTTCTTCCGCATTTATCGAGCAATTCTCTTGCGGCGGCAATCTTATTCAAGGTACTTTCAACGATCCGCTGACCGCTGTGTCCCGGATAAACGGTCATTATCAGCAATCCGTCGATCAGATCAAAGTACTTTTTCGCCGCTTCAAGCTCCGTATTCGGATTAAGTGCGAGGAACGCATTTGCGTTCCTCGCTTTGATTTTTTTTAATGCCGTTTCCGTATTGCCACCGCTTTCGAGATGTACGGATACAACATCTCCACCCGAGAATTCAAACCAATCAAGCTTTTTATCCGGTTCTTTTATCATCAGGTGCAGATCGAGCGGAATATTCACGCATTTTTTTAAGGTCCTTATCAATTCCGTTCCGAGCATGATATTGGGAACAAATTCACCGTCCATTACATCAATATGCAGAAGCGGAACTTCCGATTTTTCGAATACATTTATCGCATCTCGCAAATTCAGCAAGTCGGCACACATGAGCGACGGCGAGATCAATGTTTTCATCATTTCACCTTTATCTTCAACGGAGTGTTTGAAGCATAATTATCCCCTTTGCTTCCGTTACCGGCGACACCGGATTTATTGCTTCCCCACACGCAAACCGTTCCGTCCGATTTCAATGCGACGGAATAATACGTTCCCGCCGATGCGTCAATACAGCCGCTCATTATTTTATATGGTGCGAATTTATTCTGTTTATCGGTTGAGATCTGTCCGTAATTGTTATATCCCATTCCGTAAACCTCACCGTTTTGCGTAACGAAGATAATATGTTCGTCCATAATCGACGCTCTCTCTACGTTATCGGCTATTTTGTTCATTTTTCCGTTGCTTTCGCCGGCATTAAACGTTTCGACGCTACGCCAACCGAAATAGAACAATTGATTTGACGTATTTATATACAGAGAATTATGCTGACCCGCATAGACTTTTTGGGCATCGGAGGCAAGCAAATAAGGTGTTTTAATTACTTCGGGAGCCGACGACGATATTTTATTCCACCTATTATCGCCCAAAACGTACAGCTTACCGTCGTTCGTCACATATAGACTGTGGCGTCTGCCTGCGGCAATTTGCGACACATTCGAAGCAAGTTTAATGAACGATGAGATACTTGAGCCGTAATTCGATTCTCCGAGCTGTCCGTATGCATTATTTCCGCATCCGTAAAGCTCGCCGTTTTGTGAAAGTATGAGCAAGTGATCGAATCCTGCGGAAATATCCTTGACCTTGAATGACAGTTTGACCTTGCTCAGAATATAATTCTTTCCGTTTCTCGCAAGCTGACCGTTATTATTACAGCCGACGGTATATACGTCGCCGATATCGGTCAATATCACCGTTTGAGGTGCGTCGCCCTCGGTACCGCCTCTTGATATTTCGACTTTCGCAATACCCGATGCGACATGAACGGGTTTTGTTATATTCGAGCTTGTATAAACGAGATTTTGCGAATAATCGTTTTCTCCCCATGCATATAACTCACCGTCGGCATCAAGCACGAAAATGCTTCTCGAGCCGGCAACAACTGCGGGTGTAGTTTTAAATTCGCTTTTCGCCGTCGCAACATTTATCGTTGTGTCCTTATCTATTGTCAGCTTTACCGTAGCCGAGGTATATGTCTTTGCGTTTCCGCTCTTATCCGTCACATAATATCCCTTAAATGTATATCCGTTCTTTACGCTTACCGAAAGGGTGACCGTATCGCCGTCGTCACACAAAAGCTCATACGAATCGTCGGTCACGTTCTTTCCGTTTACGGTAAGCGCGACCTTTGTGCTGTCGGATGTGATCATGGCTTTAGTTTGGACCGTGCCGTACTTCGCTTCAAGCTGTTTTAATATGACCGCACCTCTGTTATTTATGAACGTTCTTATCGTATTCAGATTTGCGTTCCAGGTAACCATGCTTCCGCCGTCGCCCGGCCAACGCTTATAGTGATACGGCATAACCCCGTCTATCTCGTTTATCATTTCATCGAGTATGGGCAATGCACGTTCGGGTGAAAATACAGTCGTTGCACACTCGGTCATTCGTTTTACGAACTTCTTTTTAAACGATGTATTTTCCAGCAGTGCGGAAAATATGCTGCCGGCAACGGTATTGTTATTTATCGCATAAGAAAACATATCTCTGTTGCAATCTTCGACAAAGCCGCAGGTCATATCCATATCGCTGAAAACAAAACGCCATTTTGTCAATTCGGGTGTTGTTCCCGTAACGTTCTTACTTCTGTAAACCTTGATATTGTTCGACGGCCAGTCGTTATTTGCCAAATAAATGCTTCCGCAGAAGAAATCTATCAAATTATCCGTATCAAGTTGCGAGCAAACGTAGTTATAGTACTCGCTGTTCGACCTATCGTGAGTTCTTATATAAGAACCCAATTCGTTAAATGGTTTTTCATCCCCTTCTTCTCCGTCGTTCAATATGTACG
>CAZCJU010000084.1:0-5752 GCA_964498965.1 uncultured Lachnospiraceae bacterium | reverse complement strand
ATTCGGAAAATATGGAAAAGCTGTCGTTAACTACAATTAACAAATGGCTCTTAAAACAAGGTTATCTAACCGAATCAAAGGTGCCTACAGTCATTAATAAAAATATAAAGACTGTCACACTGCTTTCTGCACAAATAGGTGTTATCGAGCAAACTGTTGTTGATCAAAAAACAGGTGAAGCCAAAACACAATTGCTTTTTTCACGCCAAGCACAAGAATTCATATTGGATAGTCTTGAAATGATACTTTCTTGACTTTAATTCTTTGTTTATATTGGTTCGGTGTTAATTAGTGCGGTTTTTTAGCATCGCAAGCTTCTGCACATGGTACAATTCAGTTCGATAAATTGCAATTTCCACTTAGGGGCGTATCATACACTTGTCTACGCGATTAAAAAATGTAAGAAAGTCTTGCAATAAACGACTTAACGGTTGCTGTGAAATTAAAAAAAACGGGTGGACACCTACAGGATGATCAGGCCGAATATTTGGAGGAATCAATAATGTTAAATTATTTCTGGCCGATAATGCTTGTTGTAATGTCGAATGTGGTATATCAAATATGCATGAAAAGCGTTCCCGAGAACGTAAATCCGTTTGCATCGCTTACAATAACATATGCGGTGAGTGCAGTTTGTTCCGCAGTTGTATATTTTTTGACGGATAAACACGCCGATCCGCTTAAAGAAATCGGAAATATGAATTGGGGTTCGTACGTCCTCGGCCTTGTTATTGTCGGGCTTGAGGTCGGTTTTATATATGCATATAAGATCGGTTGGCAGGTCAGCACGGCATCTATAGTGCAAAGCTCGTTTTTGTCGATCCTGTTGATCTTCGTCGGTGCGTTAATTTATAATGAAAGCATTACATGGAACAAACTCGTCGGCGTGCTGATATGTCTTGTAGGCTTGGTATTCATAAATCTTAAACAGTGAATCGGGGAACGATAAATGTCGAACGGAAACGATAAAGATTTTAATGCTATGCTGAATAACGGCAAGGATATGCCCAAAATTCAGCTTGTTACCGATTTAAAAACCGTAGAAAAATACGGTGGAAATAAAATGTATTTTGCTCCCCCCGCAGATTATGATAAAATAATGAAAAAAATCCCGTTCGGTAAACTGATCACCATATCGGAGATCAGAAAAGCTTTTGCCGAACAAAACGGAGCGGATTTCACCGAACCGATGACGGCAGGGATTTTTGTCGTGATTGTGGCGTGGGCAAGCTGTCAGCGAGAAGAGAACAAGACTCCGTATTGGCGAACACTCAAAGCAAACGGAGAACTGAACGATAAATATCCGTGCGGCATATTAAAACAAAAGGAGTTGCTCGAAGCGGAGGGACATACAGTCATTCAAAAAGGACGAAAAAAATTACGTTACTTAGTTTCGAACTATGAAAAATCCATTTATGTACCTCGGGATCTGTCGTGAGCCGTTTTGATCGCGAAAATAGTGGTGATCGCTTTTATTCGTTTTTACGTTTTTCGATTTCGGCATCAATTAACGCCGTTGCGAATTTAATGAATTTTAAGCACGGCCTGTTGCGATAAAATTCGGGTGTCCTCGGAGTCGGTACGGGAGACGATGACGGCGAAAGCTGTGCGAGTAGTTCACGGCAAATAATTGAATCGTATTGCCGCTTGAAGTCGTTTGCGAGGCGTTGTATCAATGCGTAATGCTCCGCACGTTTGTTGTCGTCCGCCTCATCGTAACCGTACAATATACCCGCAACCATAAACATTCCGCTACACGCACCGCATATCTCCCTCATTCTTCCGATCCCGCCGCCGAATGACGAGCTTAATTTGAGTGCCGTGCTTTTGTCGAGATTCATAACATCTGCAAAAGCGGCAAATACGGATTGCGCACAGTTATAGCCTTGAAAAAACAACTCAGCCGATTTTTCAACGTGATCCATTTTATTAATTCCTTCCGGATAGTCAATTTGCTTTTGTCGTATTTTATCATAAATATGAAAAAAAAGCAAGAGCAAAACAAAGTCTTATGCGAGTGATCGGCACAAAAACACAAGCTTGTCGCACCTATCTTTTACAAAATGTATTTAATATTTGCTTGACAACAGTGCTGCCGCATGATAAAATATGATTATATGATTAAAATGAGGTGTTTTGAATGAATAAAAAGATTTCATTTATCGGCGTTGGCAATATGGCAGGTGCTATTTTGGGAGGCATACTGTCGGGTAGTGCCGAATTTAAAACCGAAAACGTGATTTTGTATGATAAACTGCCCGAAAAGCTTGCCGCCTATCCGACACTTTGTGCGGTAAGTTCGATTTCGGATGCAATTAATGACGGCGATTATATACTTTTTGCCGTAAAACCGCAAAATTTTCCGGAAATGCTTGCGGAAATTAAAAACTCAAATCTTGATTTGAGCAAAAAAGTGTTCATAACGATCGCCGCCGGTATTAAAACCGATACGATAACGAAGCAACTCGGTGCTGTCGCCGTCGTACGTATTATGCCGAATACACCCTTGCTCGTCGGAAGCGGAACGACCGCTCTTTGCCGTAATGAACACGTTTCGGATGCCGATTTCGCAGTTGCGTTTTCATTGTTTTCAAAGCTCGGAGATACTGTCGAGCTTAAGGAAAACAACATGAACGAGATCATCGCCCTTACCTCGTCCTCTCCCGCTTATGTGGTTTTGTTTATAAAAGCGATGGCGGACGCATCGAAAGCTCAGGGACTTGAACTTGAATATGATGAAATATTACGGCTTTGTTGTTCTGCTTTTATAGGCTCTGCCAAATTGCTTATGCAGAGCGAAGAAACTCCGGATCAGCTCATACGCCGAGTCACCTCGCCCGGCGGCACTACCGAACGGGCAATGCAGGTGTTTGAAAAATATAATGTTTCCGATATAATCAAACAGGCAATGGACGAATGTACAAAACGTGCATACGAGCTCTCGGGCGAATGATGTAATAAATATTTTCTCTCCGTCATATACCTTAAACGTGAAAGCCCATTGATCGGCGTAAAACGACGGAGGAAAAAAATGGAACATATAAACGATGATAAGTACGAGAGGGATATAGTTGCGGACACGCTGTCAAATTTGGCAAAGCGAAGTGCCAGAAGGGAATATTTTAAACGGTCGTTGATAATTTGCTGTGTCGTGATATGTTTGTCGGTCGCCGTCGGCGGCATACTGTATGTTAAACTTTTGTCGCCGGAATATATAAAAATTCCGGATATGATTCGGATCGGACTGCCTTTTTCTCACGGATTTAAAAATTCGATAAGAAATCTGCTTAAACTGTATTCGATGCTGTGTCTGCCGTTTGTCTTACAATTTGTTTCCGGCTTTACGTTCTTTTCACCCTATATATGTATTCCATCGATTTCGTGCATCGGTATGTGTTGCGGTGCAGTACTGGTAGATTTTACACTTAAGATAATTTCCGATAACGTCGGAGGTCGACTTATATGCCTGTATGTGCTTTACGTGCTTGTCGGTACCGCATATTGCATTGCCGGCGTTTATATGGCGTGCGTTTCTATGAGCTTTTGCTCGTCACTTAAACACAATTCGAAGTCGTCAAGCAGATTGAACGACGGAGATACGGAGGAATATTTTTCGTTTTTCGTGAATATCGCTTCGTGTATACTCGCTCTGCTTGTCTTTTACTGTATTGGACTGTACGGTATAGCCCTGTTTAAATGAAGCTTATCGCACTGCCCGAAAGGAGAGCAATGAATAATAAAGATAAAAAAAAGAAACGATTTAATATTTTCGACTCACAAAGAGAAGGCAGGGGCGTGGAAAAAGGTGAAGTTAAACGTCCTACCTTTACGAATTTTTTCAAGTATTACGGCAGATCACTTACAAGGCTCTTGAACGTAAATCTTATGTTTACTTTGCTGTGCTTTCCCGTGTTTTTCTTCTTTTTCGGAATGGCGGGCTTCTTCGATAAGTTTGCTTACAGTGCGAATACACCGATGTTCTCGGCTGTGCTTGCCGAGATCGAACTCGGAAATATAAATCCCGCAACACTGTCGCTATACGGTGCGTATTGCCAAAGAACGGAATATGTAAGACTTATTTCAACGACTTCGATCGTGTTTATGGCACTTACCGCACTCCTCCTTTTTACGTGGGGCTACGCAAATTGCGGTATGGCTTACGTGATAAGAAATATGCAAAAAGGCGAACCTGTGTTTATGTTTGCGGATTTTAAAGAAACAGTTAAAAAGAATAAATTGCAGGGATTGTTACTCGGAATACTCGATATCGCTTTTATTTTCCTCATAGTTTATGACCTCGAGTTCTTCCGCATAAATTCCGGCGTGTATATGTATGCCGTCTTGTATTACGTAATGCTGTTTATAGCAATTGTGTATATGATAATGCGGTTCTATATGTATCCGTTGCTCGTTACGTTTGATCTGTCCGTTCCTAAGATAATCAAAAATTCGTTTTTGTTCGTGTTTATAGGTATAAAACGTAATATTCTCGGCTTTATCGGCGTGTTGCTTACCGTTGCGTTGAACGTGTTTATTTTCATAGCTTACCGCCCGATAGGAATAATTTTGCCGTTCGTGCTTACTTCTTCAACACTCGGATATATTATGACATATACGGCATACCCGAAAATAAAAGAAATAATGATAGATCCGTATTATGACGAAAACGGCGAGGAGCTTGTCGAAAATGAAGAAACCGAGTGAAACCATAGGCTCGAAAATTGCCATTGTGTCGATCTTTTCCGTTATAGTGATATTGCTTGTGACGGGTGTTTGCTTCGCCGTGAATCTTGCGAAAAAATTTTCGTACCGCAACATTGGCGTGGAATACGGCGACGGAGAAATATCGTCGCTCGATAAAAAACTCGATATCGAATACAGTAATAAAAATAACGGGGAAGATAATAGCGGAGATAGCGGGAATATCCTCGAAGAATTGCGAAAACAAGGTAAAGTCCTCGGCATCGATTATACTATAGAATATTCTGATTTTGAATATAAAACCATCTTGCTGACTTCAAGCGAAGCTACCGCACTTATAAATGAAAGAATGCCGTCGTTCTCTTTTTTGAATAATGCTCAAATCAAAGTGTGTGACGACGGCTATGTCGAATTTTCGACAGGATGCAATGTCGAAAAGACAGTTGATTTTCTGTTTCCGAATACAGATGTCGAAATACCGTCAACCGCTTCCGAAACGGCTAATGCGTATGTAAGATCGAAATTGAATGTCGTAAACGATGTGATGTACGTAAATGATTGTACCGTGGAGTCGGGAATCTTGTCGCTCTTGCCTGTGCAGATCGAATCTGATATGCAAGTCGGTATTTCGAATATGCTGAAAAACGCCCCCGACCTTGTTATAACCGATATACACGTGACAACCGACAAAATGTTTTCCGTTTCGGGAATGTTACCCACCAAAGCCACTGTAGTAATGCTGTAAAAAAGAGCCGATAAGGCTCTTTTTTTGTGTATCATCTGCCCACACTTTCTTAAAACCGTTCTCAGTACTGCCTCACACAAAGCTTTTTCTTAAGGAAAAAGTGTAAGCTACCCCATTAAATAGCCTCCTCACTCGGGAAAGGCGACAATCCGCAGATCTTCTCTCATAAGCTTTCCCTCTATTGGAAAAGTAGCAACCGCACCCCCACATAAAGCTTTCCCCATCCGAGAAAGTATGGAATTGTCAAGGTGTGTGCAGTCGAAAAATCCCCTAAATTTGATAAACGACAGTAAATGCATACGGATT
>CAZCJU010000083.1:0-6357 GCA_964498965.1 uncultured Lachnospiraceae bacterium | reverse complement strand
ACTCGTGAATAACGGCGATATAATCGAAAAAAGAGCAAAAGAAAGAATCAATTTAAAATATATTTGCGATCTGCGAGATTTTCCCGATTCCGAGTTTAATAAAATACGCGTAGATGACTATAATATCGTAGTGAACGATCCCGAAATAGATATCGTCGTTGAAACAATGGGCGGTTGCGGCGTTGCGTACGCATTGACTAAAAAAGCACTTTCGCTCGGCAAAAGCGTTGTAACGTCAAACAAGGAGCTTGTTGCCACACACGGTGTCGAGCTTATGCGTTTGGCTTTGGAAAACAACTGCAAATATATGTTTGAGGCAAGCGTCGGCGGTGCAATACCCGTTCTTCGCCCCATAGCTCAATGTCTTGCCGCCAACAACATAAATAAGATCGCGGGCATACTCAACGGCACGACAAACTACATTTTAACTCAAATGTACACTCACGGAAAAACGTATGAGGAAGCATTAAGCGAAGCTCAGGCGTTGGGATACGCAGAACGCAATCCCGATGCAGACGTTAAGGGTAAAGATACCTGCAGAAAAATATGCATTTTGGCGGCTATCATGTCGGGCGAGTTGCTCGATCCCGATACGGTATCCACTTGCGGAATAGACACGATAACCTCTGACGACGTTGCGTCTGCCGAGGCGTGCGGCGGCAAGCTCAAGCTGCTCGGTGTCGCTCAAAACACTTCAAACGGCGTTTACGCTTGTGTTGCACCTTACTTTGTTCCCGAAAGCAGCCCTCTGTACTGTATAGAGGACGTTTTCAACGGAATACTCGTATCAGGTGATGCCGCAGGTGATGTTATGTTTTACGGCAGAGGTGCCGGAAAGCTTCCCACGGCAAGTGCGGTCGTTGCCGATATCATAGACATAACAATGCACCGTGCGGACGAAAACGCCTTTCTGCCTTGGGCAAAAGCAGAAAGAGTTCCCGAAAAGAACGCCGTAAAGACACGTTATCTGATAACCGCAATAGGCAACATAAGAGCGGTAAAGGAATTCGATCCGCAGGTAAAATTCAAGGATTCTCTGTTTTGCTTTATTTCTCCCGAAATGGGCGATGCCGAATTCGAGGAGTACAAGATAAAGCTCAAAGGCGACGGTGTCGATACGGTTTCATCATATCGTGTATTCGATTGACGAAAGACGAAATATTCATCTGTTTTTCACATAATGAAATGCGGTTTCAAGCAAGGCTCATTTTCAAATCAAACAGTTTTCACATTCAAGTAT
Organism: uncultured Lachnospiraceae bacterium; assembly: GCA_964498965.1. Taxonomy (GTDB): domain Bacteria; phylum Bacillota; class Clostridia; order Oscillospirales; family CAG-272; genus CAZCJU01. The sequence continues at coordinate 5,117 of CAZCJU010000083.1, read as the reverse complement.
TAGAATAATGTCACGATCAGTAAAAGGATAAGCGAAAGGAGATTTAATTTATGGACTTCAATGAAAACGATCTCAACAACAAGCCCGAAAACACAGGCGACGACAACGTCGAGGCTGTAAACAGCACCGACAACGGTGTAAACGGCGGTGACAATGCGGGTGACGGCTCATATTCTTACAGCAGCGGCGAAAGAACGGTTATCGATCCCGAAAGCGGTCGGGATCAAGACGGTCATAACAGCGGAAGCAACGACGGCCGCGAAAACGGCGGTGTTCACGTTTACCGTTCCAATCCGGACTATAACCCCTACGTGCCGAACGGCGGAAGCAACGGAACTCAGAAAAAAAAGAGCAACATTGCGGGAATTATCTGTGCCTGTGTTGCCGTATGTATTGTATTTTCGGTCGCATCTTTCGTTCTCGGCAGATATATGATGAAAAATGAGGATAGCGGCGAGAACGGCGGAGCAAGCACCGGTGTCGTGACCGGCGGAGCAAGTGAATCCGGTGATACGGTCACCGGAAGTGACGTAACGCTTTCCTATGGCAATTCCCAAAACCCCGTTGAAGACGGTAATGATCCCGTAGACGGATTTCCGAGTGCAAATCAGGTATCGGCAAAAACCGTCGCTAAAAAAATAGTCAACACAGTCGTTGAGATACAAACCGAGCAAACGGTGACAAACAATTATTTCGGTCAATACGTTCAGGAGGGTGCGGGAAGCGGCGTTATCGTTTCCGAGGACGGCTTCATCGCAACAAATTTCCACGTCATCGAAAATGCGACGAAAATCACGGTAAGACTTCGTTCGGGCGACGAATACGAGGCTTCTCTGTGGGGATACGATATCAAAAACGACCTTGCGGTAGTTAAGATAGAGGCAACCGGTCTTTCGTATGCCACATTCGGCGATTCGGATAAGCTCGTTGTAGGCGATGATGTACTGGCGGTCGGCAATCCGCTCGGAGAACTCGGCGGTTCGGTAACAAGAGGAATAATTTCCGCTTTACAGCGTGAAGTATCCGTCGAGAGCAAGAACATGACGCTTCTCCAAACGGACACATCGGTAAACCCCGGAAACTCGGGCGGAGGTCTGTTTACCTACTCGGGCGAGCTTATAGGAATAGTAAACGCAAAATCATCGGGAACGGGAATAGAGGGCATTGCATTTGCGATACCGTCGAACACGGCACGTCCGATAATTCAGGATATAATCACGAATCGCACAACGACTCAAAAGGCATATCTCGGAATTTCCATAGCATATAACAGCCGTTACGGCGTATATGTTCAGGAGGTCACCGAAGGTTCCGATGCCGAAAGGGCGGGAATGCAGGCAAACGATGTTATACTGTATGTTGACGAAACACGTATCGCATCGACGAGCGAGCTTTCGCAGATAATAGCAAGCTACTATGTCGGCGACACGGTATCGATAGTCGTTTTAAGAGGACGCAGCACGCTCACATTGGAAGTCACATTCACCGAGCAAGCACAATAGAATTAAATGCACAGGGTGTCGTTACATTTTATCGGCACCCTTAATATATGATATCATGAATTATAGAAATAAAGTATTAAAGCCGTTATCCGTTTTTTCGGCGATTATTGCGTGCTTCGGCACGGTATCGTGCAACAATATAAAAGATATATCCGATGACGTTGCGACGTTCGCACTTGCCGACACCGCTTGCTACTATTCGACCACCTTCGGCAAAGGCTCGGTTATAGATGTAAAGATCGATATTTCCGACGATGATTGGCAAAGCATTCTCGACAATCCGACGCTTGAGGAATATCACAGTGCCGACATAACCGTAAACGGCACAAGCGTATCAAATGCGGGTTTTCGGACAAAGGGCTTCAGTTCCCTATCCTCCGTCGCCGCAAGTGACAGCAACAGATACGGATTTAAAGTAAAAACAGACAAATACGACTCTTCGCAAACATTAAACGGATTGAACGAATTCGTGCTTAATTCATCGTTTAACGACCCGTCGTACTTGAGAGAATATATAACCTATTGTGCAATGGCACAGCTTGACGGTATCACGCCGTTTGTGACATATGCGAACCTGTATATCAATAACGAGCTTTTCGGGTTTTATTTACTCATCGAATCATACGACGACAGCTTTGTACGTCGGGTCGGAACGGGCGAGGATATAAAGCTTTATAAAGCGAAAGAAGAAAGCTGTACACTCAAGAAAAACGATGATCTGAGCGGATTTGATTGTCAATACGGTAATGACAAAAACAACGATGCCATAGCAAACTTAAGGGACACGTTGAACAAGGACGGGGTAACGGAAAGCGAAATACAAAGCGTTCTCGATGTGGACAGCGTTCTGCGTGCTATTGCGGTAAATACCGTTCTCGGAAATTACGACAGCTACAGCGGAAGCAAGGCACACAATTATTATTTGTTATACCAAGACGGGATCTTCAGTTATATCGGTTGGGATTATAATATGTCGATAGGAGGTTTTTCCGAGGATAACGGTGCAAGTGTAAACGTGGATGTTTCAACTCCTTTTTACAACGTGTCCGCCGAGGACAGACCGCTTTTCTCCAAGCTTCTCGAAAAAGAGTCTTATTACGCCAAGTATATTGAATATGTAAATAAGCTTGTCGAATACTTCGATGGCTATGACGATACGGTAGCCTTGCTTGCGAAAACGCTTCGCAGCTATGTCGAAGCCGATCCCACGGCATTTTACACCTTAGAAGAATTCGAATCGAATGTAAGTGCCAAAAACGAGGATCTGTCCGCCGTCAGCGGCGGTGCGATGCCCGGTATCGGCAACATGACACCGCCCGAATCGCCGGACGGTATGGGAAAGAACGATTTCGACAAGGACGGTGTAAAACCGCCCGATTTGCCCGACGGTACGGAAAAGAACGACTTCGGCAAGGACGGTGCGACACCGCCCGAATTGCCCGACGGTATGGGACAAAACGATCCCGGCAAGGACGGTGCGACACCGCCCGAATTGCCCGACGGTATAGGACAAAACGATCCCGGCAAGGACGGTGCGACACCGCCGGAATTACCCGATGATATGGGACAAAACAAACAGAGCGGTGACGGAGGCGGAATGCCGATGATGAACGGTAAAAACGTGCCGTCGATAATCGACTATATAGACCAGCGTATTCAAAGCATTAAAGCACAGCTTGCGAAATAAAGTTTTACGGTCTTAAAGGTCTTGACATTTTCTTTGTTCATAGCTCTTCAACCGCAAAAAAGCGATAAGCCGTGCCGATAAAAAAATCAAGGTCGTTTGACCTTGATTTTTTATACATTACGATGCATAGAACATCCACAGATAAATATATGCCGGTATTATCGCTCCGAGTGTAAACGGAATGCCTATTCGCAGAAAGTCGCTTTTTTTGACCTCGTAGCCCTCCTTGCGGAGAATGCCTATTCCGGCTATATTCGCCGAGGCTCCGATAGGAGTAAGATTTCCGCCAAGCGTAGCACCGCATAAGAGTCCGAAATACAAAAGTGACGGATCGACGCTCATTCCGCTTGCAATTTGAGTGACAACGGGCAACATCGTCGCAACATACGGAATATTATCGATGAATGCGGAAAGTATCACGCTTGCCCAAACGATAACTGTATATATTATAAACAAGTGCTTGCTTCCGAGCTTTGTAAAAAGCTTTGCTATCTCATCGATGACTCCCATTTCCGTTATACCGCCGATGACGATAAACAGACCGAACAGCAGGAATACCGTTTCGTAATCTATCTCCTTAAGCATATCCGCGACGGCGGAAAAGCTTTTTTTGCGTATCGCACTGTATATCATGCCTATCAGCATTATTACCATGCATATAATGCCGTTTATCATATCGGGTGTATTCGGAATGAACGACGCAATTATAAGAGCCGCTACCGTGCCTACCAGTAAGACGGTCGGAACATAGTCGGTGACAACGGTACGTTCGGTCACTTCAAGTCCGCCTTTTTCGTTTTTGAACAATATCAGCAGGATAATTGCGGAAACTACCGCACCGAGTTCTACGGCAAAAAATATTCCCGGCTTACCCTGATAGACGAAGAAATCCGCAAAATTCATTTTTGCCTCGCCCGCCAAAAGTATGGAGGTCGTATCTCCGACAAGTGTTGCGGCTCCCTGCAGATTCGACGATACGGCAATCGAAATTATCATTCCGACAGGATTGATCTTAAGCCGTTTCGCTATGGAAAGAGCTATCGGAGCTATCATAAGCACCGTTGCGACGTTATCGATAAAAGCGGAAACTATGCCCGCAAGCAGTGACAGCGTTACTATCGCCCATTTTACATTCGGGACTTTTTCTATAAGCAGATCCGCCAAAAGTCCCGTCATTTTCGACTCGATCACAAGATATACGGTTCCCATTGTACCGACTATCATCATGAGAACATTGAAATCTATGTATTCGGTGAACGCCTGTGACGGTGATATCATACCGCTTAGCATAAATACGGCGGCGGAGGCAAGAGCCACCCAAAGTCTGTATTTCTGAAAAGTCAGCATAAGCACGTAGGTCAGGGCAAAAAGAATAATCGCATATACCAAAGCACATTCCTCGCATTAAATTATTTTGTATTGCGTACCGGGGAATGATACCACAAAAGTCGAAATTTGTCAAGCTTTCGCACCGAAAGTTATCGACTTGTTTGATTTTTTCGATCCGAATGCGTGCGAATGATAAATTCAAACATCAGCTCGGCAGAGGAATAAGCTTTTTTAATAATGCGATCTCATACAATTCGGGATTTTAAAAATTTACGACTCGAGATCTATCCACAAAGCGGGGCGGACGGCATAGTCAGTGAGGTTGACAGAGTTACCGTGCTCAAGGACGTCGCCGTCATATCTGACATCGGCGGCACGGAACTGATAGTCACCGGGGGAGCGAAGCCACCAATAACAGTTGCCGTAATTTGCATCAAGCGTAGATGTCGAAGCACCGTTTGCGATCGCATATTCGGTAGGCTTACACATTCTGTCGTCAGCGGAGGCGAAATATTTGTTTACTTCGTTTATGCTGAGAAGAAACACTTTATCCTGTGTGTCGTTGCCGGGGTCGGTGCTGTAGTATGGATTGTTATCGG
>CAZCJU010000082.1:0-6365 GCA_964498965.1 uncultured Lachnospiraceae bacterium | reverse complement strand
TGTGTTGTAGTATAATGCATTTATATCAGAATTGAAAGTACAATATTTTATTCACTGTTTAAATTTATACAATGTTTGCTATATTGTACAATTTCGGGAGTAAAAATGAAGGTACAGAACATAAACAACTCTTCCAAAAAAACAAGAAAGCTTATCAAAAAAATATTTGCCGAGATGTTATCCGAAAAAAAGGAACTGGGAAAAATCACGGTAAGCGAGCTATGCAAGCGTGCCGAGCTGAGTCGCGGAACATTTTATTCACATTACGACGACATATACTGCGTTGCCGAAGATTACGAGAACGAGCTTATCGACGCATTTTTCGACAATGTACGAATGCTGAGGGATAAAAACATCATGCAATTTATTGATTCTGTATTTGAGTTCATCGAAAAAAACAACGAAAATTACCGTTTGATCTGCAGATCGAATGATTTTATTTTTGCCGCAAAAAAGCTTACCGCAATCGCTTCGGGAAAGCTTCTCGAGCTATGCTGTGATGATGCACGTATAAAAAACAGAGCTTACATCGAGCTTGAGCTTCGGATATTTTTAGACGGACTTTTTGCCGAATACGTTAAGTGTTGTCGCGGTTACTCCGATTCCGGTATTGACGAGCTTTACGAATATACCAAATATTGGGTAAACAACTTTATTTTAATACGTTCATGCGACTGACGCTTCGACAAAAAAACAGCGTCCGCCGTTTTACGGGCATCCGCTGTAAAAAATGTATGAAAGGCGAAGTATTGTTTTATCGTTGATCATTCCGTTCGCAATGCGATGACCGGATCCTTTTTTGCCGCATTTTTAGCGGGCAATGAGCCTCCTATCACCGTTATCACGATACTCAAAGCAACAAGACTCAAGCAATACTGTACAGGCAATCGGGCATTCAGCCCATGGATCCCCGTGAGCTTTTCGATCACGGAATTTATCGGCAGCAATGCGATCAATGATACACCTATTCCTATCGTTCCCGACAGACAACCGATTATAAATGTTTCCGCATTAAACACTTGGGAGATATTCGCTTTCGAAGCACCCAAGGCACGCAGAATTCCTATTTCCTTAGTTCGTTCCATTACCGATATATGAGTGATTATTCCGATCATAATACAGGACACTATCAAAGAAATGCTTACAAAAGCAACAAGCACATATGAAATTCCGTCTATTATCGTCGTAAGCGACGAGGTAAGCATTGCGACGTAATCGGTATACGTTATTTTTGCATTTTCTTCTGCGTTTTCATTATAAGCTTTGATACAGTCCGCAAGCTTATCCTTGTTTTCAAAGCTGTCCGTATACAAGCTTATCGAAGAAGGAGCATCGTATCCGACCTTACCGAATGCTTTCATATTATCCTCATAAGAGCCGCCGGCAATATATTCATCGTATACGCCGAGTAATATTTCCTCATTCGGCGAGCCGGCAAGCCATGCATCGAGTGCCGCCGCCATTGTGCTTTCGTCCGTCAACATCATGTCGTTATTTGCGACATCGGAGGCATAATACATAAAAAGCTTATAAAACGACGCTTTTCCGGATATTCCGAGATTTGACAGATATTTTTTGCTGTCAGCTATCTTCGTTTCGTTGTCCGTCGAAGCGAATTTCATACCGGTACAAACGTTTATACTCGGGTCGTTTTCCTGTGCTTTTACGACCTTACTTTCGTTCGTATGCTTGATTATATGATCCGTAAGCTGTGATGTATATGCCACAGTGGTCGAAATATCCGCATTTTTCACTCCGTCCTTAGCACGAACTATGCCTACTATCTTAAGTTCAATTGCGTTTTCAAGCAACACATCGCAGTTTATCACACTGTCGTCAAGTCGTGAAAAAATACCGTTTTCGTCTTCGGTATACATATCACAGGCACAGACGAGATAAAATTTATGCTTCTTTATATCATCAAAAGAAATTTTGATCTCGTCTGCGTTTTTTCCGTCTTTTATCATCTTGCTTGCTTTTTCGTACTGTTCTTCGGTTATCAATCCGAGTTTTCGAAGTGTACCCGCACTTATCGAGTTGTCTTTATCAAGCACAATAACGGTTTCGTCGTAATTTTGACACCACTCTCCGCTCAACAGCTCGTAGTTATCTGTCACGATCTTGCTTATCCCGTTTTCACCCGTACCCGACGCTATTTCCGAAAAATCCGCCGCCGAGCCTTCCGAGCCATTCAGCTTACCGATAATACCGACGTTGCCGTTATTCGGTGCGATTTTATCGGAATTTGAGGAATCGCTCACGAGCTTTCCGTTTTTGTCGAACGAATACACGTTAAAATCGACATCATAAATATACACTATTCCGTTTTCGCCGATATATTTATGTATCTCGCTGTTCGGATCGTCAAGGTATTTCTTAAATTCGGTCAAATTATTTTCGACTATACTTGAAGTCACCATTTGACTTGTTTTGATATCGGTATAATCCGCATAAACGGAATTATCGTCCGCATTTTTCGCTTCGTTATCTCGCATTGAACCGATAATTTCGCCTCTGACGCCCATAATGCTTGAGATATCTATAGTTTCCGCACTTATCGTTATCGGATACGAGGTCATAGTTTCTTTTTGCACGTCTTCGATATATGTATTCATACCGGTTGACAACGCAAATATCAAGGCTATTCCTATAATTCCTATAGAGCCTGCCGTTGATGTAAGAATCGTTCTTCCCTTTTTCGTTTTCAAATTGTCGAACGACAGGGAAAGGGCGGTCGAAAACGACATTGAAATTTTCTTTTTCCTTGTCTTTTCGATTCGTTCACATTCGTTCTTACCGTCATAAGGATTCGAATCGTCCGTTATTTTACCGTCCTTAAGCTTTACTATACGGGTGGAATACTTTTCGGCAAGCTCCGGATTATGTGTGACCATAATTACGAGCTTATCCTTTGCGATCTCTTTCAGCAGTTCCATTATCTGAATCGAGGTTTCGCTGTCCAATGCTCCCGTCGGTTCGTCGGCAAGGAGTATATCCGGATCGTTTATAATGGCACGTGCTATTGCCACACGTTGCATTTGACCGCCCGACATTTGGTTCGGCTTTTTGTAGAGGTGAGCTTCGAGTCCGACCTTTTTAAGCACTGCAACGGCACGTCGCTTACGTTCTCGTTTAGACACACCCGCAAGGGTAAGTGCCATTTCGACGTTTGCCAACACGGTCTGATGCGGTATCAGATTATAGCTTTGGAAAACGAATCCGACGGAATCGTTTCTGTAACGATCCCAATCACCGTCCGTATATTTTTTTGTGGAAATACCGTTTATCAAAAGATCTCCGCTCGTATATCTGTCAAGCCCTCCGATGATATTGAGCAATGTGGTCTTTCCGGATCCGCTTTGACCGAGTATCGATACAAATTCGCTTTCTCTGAAACAAATATCCACTCCGTCCAACGCATTTTGCCCGTTATCACCGACCTTATATGTTTTAACGATATCTTTCAGCTTCAGCATATTTTTATTTAAGGTTTTCGTAAAAGCTTACGGCATTTTCCAGATCATGTGTATCCGGGTGTCCCTTTGCTATGCCGCCGATAAGCTTAAACGGTCCGAAAGTATTAAATCCGAAACAGCCGAACTCACCGAGTATTTTCGCATTATGTCCTTTAAGTGCATCTTTGATCGCATTTGTATATCCCTTTTTTTCGGCACCGAACGTATAAATGAAAAAGGTTTCTTTTCCGTTGGGGAAACTTTCCTTGGCAATTTTAAGCAATTCCTTTTGGAATTTCGAGTAATATATACCCGATGCGAAGCCTATTCTGTCATATTTCTTCAAGTCGGGAAGTTTTCCTTTCGTAATGTCGATAAGCTCAAGCTCATGTTTTTTCGCTATAGCGTCAAGCAGCTTTTTCGTATTCTCGTGATGTTTTGAATAATAGATTATTGCGGTTTTCATATATACCTCCGTTTATAATGACAGGGCAAGACCCTTATCGAATAAAATTTTAGCTATGGTTGATAAACTCACGGACAAATCTTGATTAACCCGATATAAACTTTGTAAAAAAATTTATTTTGTTTATCTTTGCTTTATTTTTTCATGTTATTATACGAGTATATGCACGTTTAAGGAGGAATTTATGTTTACCGTACTTATTGCAGAGGACAATGCGGATATGCGGGAGCTTTTTGCCACAGTTCTTACGGAGCATGGCTATCGGTGTATCACCGCCTGTGACGGGCAAACGGCACTCGATATCATGGACAAAGAGTATATAGACATCGTAATAGCGGATATTATGATGCCGAAAACGGACGGCTATGAGCTTACGTGTGCTATCCGTTCGTCAACAAATGAAATTCCGATACTCATAGTCACGGCAAAAGACAGTTTTGACGATATAAAAAGAGGTTTTCGTACCGGCTGTGACGATTACATGATAAAGCCGATAAATGTGAACGAGCTTGTTCTCCGTGTCGAGGCATTATTACGCAGGGCAAAAATATCGAGCGAAAAACGAATTACTGTAGGCTCAACGGTGCTTGATTACGATGCCATGACCGTAACGCTTAACGGAAAAGAGATCGTATTGCCGCAAAAAGAATTCTATCTGTTATACAAGCTTCTTTCGTATCCCGACAAAATATTCACCCGTCCGCAGCTCATGGACGAGATCTGGGGAATGTTTTCCGAAAGCGATGAAAGGACAGTAAACACTCACATAAACAGGCTGAGAGAAAAGTTTTCCGATTGTGATGATTTCGAAATAGTAACCGTTCGGGGACTCGGCTACAAGGCGGTGAAAAAATGAAATTTCGCATCATAAAGCATTCGAACATTTGGCTGTACTTTGCTTTGGTGGTTTTTATAACCGTGATTTCGGTATTTGCGATCGTAACATCGGTATGGTTTTTGCTTTTTGATTTAAACATTATCGAGCTTGATCCTCGCGGAAGAAAAATGCCTTTACTGTTGTTGTTTGCCGGCAGTATTCTTCTCGGCTCAACGCTTGCCGTTTTTGTCGGACGTGTGATAATTCGACCCATAAAGCGGCTCGGAGATGCATTCTTCGAGGTTTCGCAGGGGAATTTTTCCGTAAAAGTACCCGAAAACGAAAGAATAGCCGAAATTCGGGAAATAGCAAAGCAATTTAACAGCATGGTACACGACCTATCGCACATGGAAACTATGCGAATGGATTTTGTAGCCGGGGTTTCACATGAATTCAAGACGCCGATATCATCCATAGAGGGTTACGCCACGCTGTTGCAAAATCACGAACTGTCAACGGAAAAGCACGATTACTATGTTTCGAAAATCTTGGACAGCTCGGCGAAGCTTTCTTCTCTGTCGAGCAATATGCTTCTTTTATCCAAGCTCGAAAATCAAGAGCTTATAATAGGCACGTCGTTATTCAGACTTGACGAACAAATTCGTCAAACGATACTGCTCATGGAGAGCAAATGGTCAAAAAAAGATATTCGGTTTGATTTGGAGTTACCTCGTTTCATGCATCAAGGCAACGAGGAGCTTACCGAGAGAATATGGAGCAACATCATAGATAATGCGATCAAACACTCACCGAGCGGCGGGACGATACGAATACGCATCGGCAGTACCGATAAATATACAAGTGTCGAGATCTCCGACGGCGGCGAGGGAATGAGCGAAGAAGTGATGAAGCACATATTCGACAAATTTTATCAAGGCGATGCATCGAGGGCAGCCGAGGGAAACGGTCTCGGACTTTCGTTAGTCAAACGGATCGTTGATATTTGCAATGGATATATCGAAGTCGAAAGCGTACTTGGAAGCGGTTCGACATTCCGCATATTTTTGCCGAATACGGAAAAGTCGCATTAACGCAGTTTGACAATAACAAATAAAAAACATAAAAAATGCCTACGGAGGGACATCGATCATCGTCTGCACCGTAGGTATTTATTATGACAGTTCGATTTTAAAAGCATTTCGCAATTAAGATATAACAGTTGTATTGTATCACAAATAAAGAGGTTTGTAAAGTGTTTTTGTGAATTCAACAAGAAATTCTACGTATTGCACAAATTTTAATTATGAATTTTGTACAAAATGTCAATTGAAAAATGTGTTGCAATATGCTATACTATAGGTGAAGAAAGGAAGGTACGGTCCAATGAACAGATAGGAGTCAAGGCTCGAAATAAAGCTCGGAGCATAGGGAAGGTACGGTGATATGCACGGCGGTGTTACGCAAGCAACGGTATATATAGATGAAGAAAAGTAAAAAATGCTTCATAGGAGCTTAAATCGAGTAAAAGGTAAGTCTATCGGAATCAACAGAAAAGCGAGGATAACAAAAGATGTTAGATATCAAGAGTGAACAGAAATGACCCTCGGTGGCGTAAAAAAGCACCGAG
>CAZCJU010000081.1:0-6397 GCA_964498965.1 uncultured Lachnospiraceae bacterium | reverse complement strand
GAACACCATCGCTATATCTCTGTCCTTGGGTGCGACATCGTTTACGAGCCTATCACCGATAAAAAGCTCGCCCTCGGTAATTTCCTCAAGACCTGCTATCATACGAAGTGTTGTGGATTTACCGCAACCTGAAGGGCCGACGAATACGATGAATTCCTTGTCCTTGATCTCAAGACAGAAATCCGACACCGCAACAACTCCGCCGGGATACTTTTTGTAAATGTGTTTAAGTGATAAGCTTGCCATTATTTTCCTCCAAAATAAATTACAATATAAGTTTTTCGGTGCCGTTTCGACATCTGACGGCAAAATCATACAATGCGAAAATGCACTCTCACAATATATATTATACCAAACACTTGTGAATTTTTAAAGAGTTTATTTTCCCAAAATTTAAGTTTATACTTTGTGTATTATGTACAATAGTGCATACAAGTACTTCGGTATGTAAAAAACGCTTAACAGAAAACTCTAATTTATTAGAGTTATTTCTTCGGCTTCTTCATTGTCAACGAAATACGCTTTTTTGCCGTATCGACACCTTTTACCCACACGGTAACTCTGTCGCCGACACTTACGACCTCGGACGGGTGTTTGACGAATCTGTTCGACAGCTCCGACACGTGTACAAGTCCGTCCTGATGTACGCCGATATCGACAAATGCTCCGAAGTCTATAACGTTACGAACCGTACCGACAAGCTCCATGCCCTCTTTGAGATCCGCCATATCGAGTATATCCTCACGCAATTCGGGTGCGGCGAAGTCGTCGCGAACATCTCGTCCGGGTTTTTGAAGTTCTTTGACTATATCCGAAAGTGTCGGCGAGCCTATTCCGAGTTCTGCACACACCTTATTCGTTCCCTCTCGCTTGATCTTTTCTCCGAGAAGCACGAGGCCTCCTTCCTTAACGTCGCTCTCCGTGTAGCCGTATCTCGAAAGCAATGCTTTTGCGGCATCATACGATTCCGGATGCACGCCCGTATTATCGAGTATTTCGTCCGAACCCGAAACACGCAAAAATCCGGCACACTGCTCATACGCTTTCGCACCTATTCTCGGCACTTTCAATATTTGTTTTCTTGAAGTAAACTCACCGTTTTCTTCTCTGTATTTTACAATATTTTTTGCACTTGCCGCATTTATTCCCGAAACATACGACAACAACGAATGCGATGCGGTATTGACATCTACTCCGACCGAGTTTACGCAATCCTCAACAACGCCCGTAAGAGCCTCGTCGAGCCTTGCGGGCTTCATATCGTGCTGATACTGTCCGACGCCAATCGATTTGGGGTCTATTTTAACAAGCTCGGCAAGCGGGTCCTGCAGTCGTCTTGCGATAGAAACGGCACTTCTTTGAGTAACATCGAAATCGGGAAATTCGTCCGCCGCCAACTTCGATGCCGAATAAACGCTCGCACCCGCCTCACTGACCATTATATATTTACAGCCGCAGTTAATTTCCTTAAGCACCTTTGCGATAAAAAGCTCACTTTCTTTGGATGCCGTTCCGTTTCCTATTGCGACGACGTTCACGCCGTAGCGTGAAATAAGTGCTTTAACGTTTTTTTCCGCTTCGGCTATTCTGTATTCCTGCTTCATCGTGGGATATATGACGGCGGTATCAAGCACCTTACCCGTTTTATCGACAACGGCAAGCTTACAGCCCGTTCTGTAACCGGGATCAAGACCCAAGACGGTTTTCCCCTTAAGTGCCGGAGTCAACAACAGGTGTTTAAGGTTATCCGAAAACAGTTTAATTGCTCCTTCAGATGCATTATCGAACAAATCCGAACGTATTTCCCTCTCTATGGACGGGGCGATAAGCCTGTCATAGCTGTCGGCACACGCATTTTTCAAAAGCTGTGCCGCAGGGCTTAACGGTTCGGTCACCGCATATTTTTCAATGCATGACAGCATAAGCTCTCTATCCACAAGCACTTCGACTTTAAGAAATTCTTCCTTTTCGCCTCTGTTTATCGCAAGTATTCTGTGAGCAGGTACTTTTTTCAACGGTTCGGAATAATCGTAATACGTTGCGTATACGGAATCCTCGTCCTTATTCTGCTTACATGACAAATTGCCTCTTTCAAGTGTCAGTGAGCGTATTTTCTTTCTAATTTCCGCATTGTCGGAAATATCCTCGGCGATTATGTCCGCCGCACCCGCCAATGCTTCCTCGACGCTGCCCACGCCTTTTTCCTCGTCTATGTACTCTTTTGCGATATCCTCAAAGCTATTTTCGTACTGTTTTCTTTGCTCCGAAATAAGCTGTGCCAGAGGCTCAAGTCCCTTTTCACGTGCAACCGATGCTCTTGTTTTACGTTTAGGCTTATACGGGCGATATATATCCTCAACCTCGGCTAACGTTTGAGCGTTTTCGAGTGCTTTTGTAAGCTCCTCCGTCAACTTCCCCTGCTCTTCGATTGAGTTTTTTACTTCCTCTTTACGTTTTTCAAGGCTTCTCAAATAATTCAGTCTGTCAAACAAATTACGCAAAACGGTATCGTCAAGGCTACCCGTCACTTCCTTACGGTAACGTGCGATAAACGGTATCGTATTGCCATCGTCTATCATTTCTACCGTATTTTTCACCTGTTCCGGCTTCAGGTCAAGCTCATTCGCAAGTCTTTCGATTATGTCCATTTTTTACAAACAGCTCCTCCTCTTTCGGTGTAAGATACCGCCACTGTCCCGCCTCAAGTGACGGATCGAGCGTTATTTCTCCGAAAGAAATTCTTTTCAAATATGTTATTTTATTTCCGCACGATGCAAGCATTCGTTTGATTTGGTGATATTTGCCCTCATGCAGCGTGATTCTGCCGTTTTTATCCGAGAAGAGTTCGATATCGCACGGCATTGTAGTATATCCGTCGGCAAGCGTAGTACCGTTTTGAAGTCGTTCAAGCTCCGATTCGGTTATTTTTTCGGCACATTCGAATTCATACGTTTTTTCGACGTGCTTTTTGGGGGACAATGCATTGTGTGTACTTTCACCGTCATTTGTCAAAATCAGCAACCCCACCGTATCCTTATCCAGTCTGCCGCACGGAAACAATCCGAGCCGTTGAAGTCGCTCGTCGAGCAAAGCGGTGACGGGTGTTTGTCCCGGTTCATCGGTTGACGATACATAGCCCGCCGGCTTATTCATCATAATGTAATAATATTTCTTATACTCCACCTTTACTCTGTCAAGTTCCACGCAGTCGCACAGCTCATCAATATGAACATCGGCTTTTTTCACCGTTATTCCGTTTACTCTTATTCTTCCCTCTTTTGCGGCTTTCGCACATTCGGTTCGAGACAGCAGACCGCACGAGGTAAAAAGCTTATCGATTCTCATATCAGGTATAGATCGCAAATATCGCAAATATTGCGAGAATAAAGCATACGGTAAGTCCCAAAGAAAAGCCGAGGACGTATTTTAACAAAAAATTTCTCACAAAACGCTCCCTTTTTTCTTATTCTTTGCCGCATCAACGGTCTTTATTCCGTCACTCCTTTATAAACGAAATTAAATCTTCCGAGCGGACAAACATCACCCACATCGTAAAAGTCCTCGACACTTTCATACTTTTTCGTTCCGTCGAACGCTTTGAGCGAGAGTGTAAATTTTCTGCCGACATTAAGCGAAGCAAGTGGTATTTCGTACGATGCACCGCTCTCGTCAAACGATGTGCAAAGCGAAGCTGTCGCATCGAATCGGTATTCCCTTCCGTCGTATTCGATCATCAATCCGAGCGTCGTGCCGTCGTGCATGACCGCATCGTTAAACGTACAGATTTTCACATACAGCTTTTCTCTGTCATGGCTCACGGTAATATTCGATATTGCATTTACGCCCGTATTATTCGTATAATGCGTTCCGCTTCCGTCGCAATCGCGTACGAATGTGCCGTCGGATGTGTTGCAGAACACCGCTTTTTCGTTTACTCCGTGAACGGCTGCGGGAGTACAGCCTTTATATCTGCGTACAAAAGAAACAAGCTGGCAAAAATAATTGTCGAAGTAGCCGCCGCGCATCATTTCGATATCTCTGCTGTACTCATAGTTTGCACAATCCACAAACATTATCGGTCGTTCGGGTATTCCCTCCCATCTTCCGGCTATCCATTCGTTCCAGCCCGTAACAAGCACCACCGGCACATCGGCTTCTATCGCACGTTCGAATTGCTCCGCAAAATTATAGCCGTAAAGATAGCCGTCGTTTTCGGAATCGTTAAAACCGTTATGATAAGCTCTGCCGCAATTGCCCGTTTCGCCGTACAAGACAGAGTCGCCGAACCGAAGTTGCGGGTGCTGTGCAACCGAAACATTGATCACCTCGTCTGTGCCGTCATCGTTTTTGAATACACGCTGCGGACGCATAAAATCCATCCAAGGCCAACCGCCGAGCTTATCCGGTTCGTTGGGCCACTGCGACTTTTTAATATTAAAAAAATTCACGCACTCTTCCGAGCATTCTTCCTCCTTTGCGATAATAAGAGGCTTGCCGTCGAAACGATACCATACCTCAGGGCAGTAACCCGGCTTATATATAGCTTCGTATATACGCTGCACGGTATTTCCGGAGGCGGAATTTGTATAAAACATCACCTTAGGCACTTTAAAGCCCTCATCGTGATATTCCTTAAGTACCCGCATTACTTTTTTTGCGTTTTCCTCATATATCGGACCGTTCGTCGTATCAAAAAACAAGAAATCTATATCCGCCTGCATAAGCAGCTTCATATGCTTTCTTATTACCCATTCGTCTTCCGAAAAATAATATCCGTAAAACGGCTCGCCCCAATGGTGCATAGTGCCGATACCTCCCCAGACCTCCGAATCGGGCTTATATCCCGCGTCGGGATCCGCCGCACAGATCTTGCTTATATCATATGGCTTATGACGCCAACGTCTGTCGGCCCCGCACCAAAGAAAGTAAAATATACCCACTTGGCGATTTTCTCTTTTTCCTTCACACTCCGCACTGACACGACCGAGTGCATCGGTACATTTCAATCCCTCAAAGCTTTTCATAAATATATTCCCCTGTTTCAATATGCCTATAGAGCTTTTCTATCGAGATTATACATTAATTAAACGCTTTTGTCAATGAGTTTTAAGTTAATTCAAAAGCCTAAAATTCAATATTTTATCGTTTTCAAAGCTATTCTCTTGACAAAACCGATCGCACAGAGTATACTTTTGACAGAATGCAATGTTGGGGAGTAATATTAATGAACAAGCTCGAAAAAGCACGTGCGACAATAAACGAAGTTGATGCCGAAATGGCAAAGCTGTTTGAAAAACGCATGGAAGCGGTTGCGACAGTCGCCGAATACAAAAAAGAAAACGGAATGTCGATCCTCGACTCGTCACGCGAGGAAGAAGTTATAAGGCACGGAGCCGAAATAATATCGAACGAGTTGCTTCGCTCGTACTATATAATGTACATAAAAAACAACATGAAAATATCACGCCTGTATCAAAAACGGCTGCTTGAGGGAATGCGCATCGCTTACAGCGGTGTAAAGGGGGCATTCGCATACTTCGCCGCAGACAAGCTCTTTCCTTATGCCGAGAAATGCGGCTATTCCGATTTTCGTTCGGCATATCGTGCCGCAGAGAACGGAGAATGCGACTGTGCCGTTCTTCCTATCGAAAACAGCTTTAACGGCGAGGTCGGACAGGTCACCGATCTGATGTTTTCCGGAAGTCTGTACGTCAACGACGCAATAGACCTTGCGATCAGTCACAGCCTTCTGGCAAAAAAGGGATCGAAGCTCGGCGATGTCAAAACCGTCATCAGTCATACACAGGCACTCGGTCAATGCTCCGAGTATATACGTTCGCACAATTGGGAGGCGATCGAATATTCAAATACAGCTCTTGCGGCAAAATACGTTTCGGAAGCCTCCTCAAACGACACTGCCGCAATAGCCTGCGAGGAGGCGGCCGAGCTGTTCGGTCTTGATGTTTTGGAAAAAAACATAAACACGAGCAGAACAAACACCACTCGCTTTGCCGTATTCTCACGTGCCGAAAATAAGATTATCTCGGCACGAATGGGTGCGAACTTCATTCTTGTTTTCACGGTAAAAAACGAAGCCGGTTCGCTTGCACGTGCGATAGACGTTATAGGAGGTCACGGCTTCAACATGAGAACGCTTCGTTCAAGACCCATGAAGGAACTACTGTGGAAATACTATTTTTACGTTGAATGCGAGGGAAATATCCATTCGCCGCAAGGCGATGAAATGATGAAGGAGCTGCTGCCGCTTTGCGATAAGCTCAAGCTCGTCGGTGCATATTCCCAAACCTGAATATATCAAAAAAGGACATGATATTACGGTTACTTTTGGACTTCGTTGCCTTTTGCCGACTTATCCGCTTAATACGCCTTTTTATCG
>CAZCJU010000080.1:0-6447 GCA_964498965.1 uncultured Lachnospiraceae bacterium | reverse complement strand
GTACATATTAAAGAGTTTTTTTCCCGTTGTGTGTATCGTATAATACGGGTCATCAGGTAAAAAGAACATATTTATTCGTGCGTTTTCGTCCGACGTGCTTTTGCCGTCGCACAGTATTTCGCCCTCATCGGGAACATATATTCCCGATAGCAAACGCAACAACGTGGTTTTACCCGCACCGTTGATCCCGACAAGACCCGTGATCGTCCCCTCCGGCACGATTAAATTGATATTATTAAGTATCGGCTTGCCTCCGAGAGAATGTGAAACATTTTTAATTTCAATCATCTTTACCGTAAACCTCCGTAATCCAATTCAACACCGTTTGCTTATCGATGCCCGCTTTCTTTAATCCGCTAATGACGTTTTTGTGTGTATCGGTCTGTTTTGTGACCTCGTCCGTACCGTATGCGACGAAAACACCTTTTTTCGGCAATGAATTTATATATCCCTCTTTTTCAAGCACGGAATATGCACGTGCAACCGTATTCGGATTTACGCCGAGTTCACCTGCCGCAGTGCGGATCGACGGCAGTTTTTCGCCGTTGCGTATCACGCCCAAATGTATATATTCCCTATATTTATCGGCGATTTCGAGATATACCTCTTTTTTGCCACTCAGCTTCATCGGGATCTGCCGCCTCTTTCTATTGTATTAACTGTATCATCTGTATCAACTGTATTATATTATACAGGAACTATAATGTCAATAGGTAAAACGAAAATTTTTCAAATTTTTCTCCGACAACGACAAAGCTGTTCCTTTGTCCGTTCTTGCGGCAAAGGAACAGCTTAACTGTTTAACAAATTTTATCTGTCAAAATCCCGGTCTTGACGGCATTGACGAGCCGCCCATTCCGAACGAACCCGATGTTGCGATATAGTTTCCGGAGCTTATATTTACCGTTGCCACACTCGCACCGGTACTGTAGCTTCCGCCGATGCAATGGCCGTGTACACATTCGCCTCCGGTATAGCTTCCGCCTTTATACAGTGTATATTTATTTCCGCTTGTAATTTCCGATGAGGATATGATCACGGTAAACGATGAGGTATACGATTTCGGAAGCAGAAGAGTATACGATGTGTCGCCGCCCGAAAGATTTACGTATGTACCGGAAGAATATCCCGAAGAGCTGCTCAATGCAAAGCCGACCGTATACTGTGTCGAATTGCTAGGCAATTGTGCCATATCCCTTGAGCCGACAACTATAAGTGTGCCACCGTTTACGTAGCATTTGCCGTCGTAATCCAACGCTCCGTTTCCCCCGTTCGTAGGACCCCAAACTATCGTTTTGCCGCCGTTCACCGTAATATTTCCGTTTGCGTCAAGTCCGTCGCCCGCCGCATACACGGCAACGTCGCAATATCCGTCGATAAGTATATAATAATCGCTTTCCGTTGCGACATCGCTTGCCGCATTTATTCCGTCATCAGTGGAGTTTACATACACATCGCCGTCCCGGATCTCTATAAACGCTCCTTCGATTCCCTCGTAACAGCTCGTAACGTCTATTGTGAAATTTTCGGTAAGCGAAGCTACGTTTTTACTTCCGATCGTCATATTCATTTCGGCATGCAATCCGTCATCGAGGGTATCGAGATTCAGATCTCCGCCGACAATATACACATCTCCGTCTGAATGTATTGCGTCATCATAAGCATTTACGGTTACGGTGCCGCCGGAAATCGTTATTTTTTCTTCTGCTTTGATACCTTTTGAGCTGTTAAATAGATCGTATCTCGTATTTCGCGTATTTTCATCTGCGGCTATACGTTTATACGCTCCGTTCGAATATACAAATTTTCCCGACGCTGAAACGATAAACGCACCCTTATTCAATATATCAATGATTCCGGACGTTACGGTAACGGTTGTATCCGACTGTATTCCGTCGCACGTTGTGCGTATAGTCAGCACCGTATCGTTTATCGTCATTTCGGTATCGGAATTCATGCCGTCATCGATACAATCCAGCTCTATGTTACTGTTATTTATCGTCATCGACGTTCCGGATTTCAAGCCCTTAGCGGATACTCTGTCATACAGCTCGGTATAGCTTGAATAAGTTGAATAGTTCGTTTCGTCGATTTTAATGTATGTATTCGACACGAGGACGTACAATCCGTAATATTCTTCTTCCGTCAGCGGCATATCGGCTTCGGCAACCGTTTCATACACCCAGGCATCGGATACAGTATTAGAGCTTGATACCGTATAACCGCCGCCGCACACGGCTTTGATTTTTGCATTACATATATCAAGTGCGGTTTCCGCCTGTATTCCGTCGCCGTCGGCGGTTATATCGAACGTACCGCCGTTAATTTTCAAATTTGTTTTGCTGTTTTTGATACCGTCGCCGCCAGCAATTATATTAAACGTGCCTTTATCTGCGGTAAGGGCGGCACCCTTACCTTTTGCCTGTATTCCGTTGCCCGACGCAGTTATATTATACGTACCGTCTTTTATGTTCAGTGCCGCTTTTGAAACGGTAATACCCGCCTTTGCGTTTCCGTTCACATTAAGCGTACCGTTTCCGTCGAACGTCACCGGAACAGACGCACTGTAAATTGACGCATCATACGTATTTGCATTCGTATCGGAAACCGTATTCACGCTGTCGGTTTCAGAGTATATCGTAACGCTCGACGCCGCAATTACATTTACGGTCGGCGAATCACCTTTATACGTCACATTTGCGTCGGAAAGACTTATGGTAACGTCCTCATTCGGTGCGTTGACAACGATTTGCGTATTATTCGATTCGTTATAAAATACATACGCACCTCCGCTCGTCAGAGTTATTATTTCGTCTTGATAAAGCGAAAGGTCGTAGTTGTAATTTATTTTTTCGACGCTCACATTTATCCGAACGTCATATCCGTTGCTCGAAACTGTAACATACGTATCCTCATCTGTAATAGCGATACCGTTTTGATACTTGACCGTAAAATCCGAATAGACATTTTTAGTTTGACCGCTGCGATATATCGCCTTCAGTACAAGTCCGCACGTATTAAATTTTTCGCCGTCAAAATATGCGGTTTTGTCGGGCGAACGAAGCAATTCAATGCCCGTAACAAGATTTCTCACCAGTTCCGCCGCCAGCACGACATCGTCGGCGTTGACGTTCAAATCACCGTTCAGATCACCGCTGTACGGTATAATGTTTCCCTTTCCTTTAGAAACATATGCATCGAGTGCAAGCACGTCCGACGTATTAACCATTCCGTCACCGTTTACATCGCCCTGCACCGCAAGTATACAGCCGTCAAGCGTATAGCCGCTTTTGATCGTACCTGTTTGTACCGCAACACCGTCGGCGTCCCTTATTTGTCCTGCGGCTATAATGTTCGACAGCTGTTCAACGCTCATACCGCCCGGTATACCGGTAATATAGCTGTTCGTTCCGTCGTTTACAACACTCAGGCCGTATCCGTCGGGAACAACAATGCTCTGCACCGATTGTTCGTCGTTTGTCGAATCTTCATCGGCGGTCAAAGCATAGCTTACCGATGTTGACATCATAATGATGCTTAATAAAACACACAATGTCTTTTTTGCCTTTGCCATTCATATCACCTCATGCATTTTTCCTCATTAAAATGATACCGCTTTATTGTGACTGCAATGTGAATTTTATCAAACAGCAATGTGATTGTTTATTTTTTAGCCACTCAATGTTAATTTTTTTCATTGAACAAAAAAGGTCACCTCGTGCGGTATGAGCCGAACGAAGTGACCTGCGTATTTAATTATTTATAATTTTGGAATACGAAATTCAAGCGACCGTGCGGTGCGGAATCTCCGCTTGTATACATTTGCTCCATAGTCGTTACGGTGTCGTTACTGTCAACCCACTTGAACGAGAAATTAATCTTATTATAGTCCGTGATTCCGAGTTCGGAAAGCGGTACACTCACCATCATCTTATTACCTTCGATGCGGTAGTTTATCTTTGATGTTTCTTCAAATTTAAACTCCTTACCCGTACTCGTACATTTTGCAAGTGAAGTTTCGTTTGCACTGCTTGCCTTATAGTTTACGATATAATCGTAACCGTACCAGCCCGTAGTGGCATTATCGATGTTTATAAACAGCTGCATCCAAGTCGAATTCGTATCGAAATCGGTGATTGGTGTTACGTTTCCGTCATCGTCAGTCGCAGTTTCCACATAGAAATAAATATTCGACGTATCGTAAACGACTTTCATTTTATAAATATCGTTTCTGCCGGAGCTGTCTTTTTGTCTTGTATTTCCGAATGCTTTACCGTTTCGGTCTGCGGTATCGCCCGCATAATCGGAATACGTCACAAGAATATCGTTCCACTGGTCAAACGAGCCGTTTATATCTATTTTTTTGCGAGTATTCTGCACAAGAGTCGGTGCGGTTCCCTTGTATTTGCGGATATTCGAAATAAGCTGCATATAATAATTATCGAAATATCCGCCGCGCATCATTTCTATATCGCGGCTGAATTCGACATTACAGCAGTCAACGAATATTACTTCGTCGTTTGCACCGGGCGACTGTCTTTGAGCTACCCACTCATTCCAGCCCGTTACGAGAACGACAGTTGCTTCGCTATTAAGTGCCGCATCCCATTGGCTCTGGAAGTTATATCCGTACAGGTACGAGGTTTCCGTTATATTTTGTCTGCCATTGTGGAACGAACGTCCCTGATTTTTTCTGTTTCCGTATATCGCCGAATCGGAGAAGCGTATCGTGTAATTATGCTGAGCCACGGATACATTGATAGCCTCCGGATTGCCGTTTTTATCATAGAACAGATCGCTGTCCCACTGAGAAAATGACATCCATGGCCATGCGTTTTGCTTTTTGTCTTCATTCGGCCACTGATCCTCACGGTACGTGAAGAAATCGCCGGCATCGCCGAGTGCAGCCTTGATTTCGGATTCGGGTCCGATTATAACGGGTTTACCGTCGATTTTATACCACGTATCCTCATAAGCTTCTTTTTTATAGATATTGTTATACACCGATTTTGCGACACCGGCGGCACCGGAACGAGTATAGAATACCACTTGCGGTGCATCATAGCCCTGTTCATTGAACTCACTCAGTATACGCATGATCGCTTTTGCGTTTGAAATATACGAAAAGCCGTTCGTCACATCGAAGAAGAGAAAATCCACACCTGCGTTGGTAAGCTCCTCGACATGTTTTCTCATTACCCATTTATCGGACGAATAATAATAGCCGTAAAGCGGTTCACCCCAGTGATGCATCGCACCCTCGGGACCCCACATATAGTAACTTGCTTTTTTTGCGGCGTTCTTATCACTTTCTATAATAGCGCTGATATTAAATGCACCTGAATCGCCGTGTTCGCCCATCCAAAGAAAATAGAAAATTCCGACCGCTTTACTTTCGTCGTATGCTTTCGTTTCCTCCACCGTGGGAAGTGTGCGGTTAAGATCGTCCGTCGCGACGAGCGGACCGCAATTGAAATTGTTATTGTTAGGGTACTTTACTCCGTCTACTACGATGTAATCTCCTTCGACGGTATATGCGGGTGTGCCGGCGAAATCATCATCGCCGTTTTGTTCCGTAGTGCTTTCACCTTGCGTGTCCGACCCCGCGGTGTCGTCCGAGGTATCGTTACCGTTATTGCTCGCACATGATGTGAAAAATGCCGAGCATATCATCAGTGACGCAAGCAAAAGAGAGGTTAGCTTTTTTTTCATGATTTTCCCTTTTTTTCAACAACGGGATTCGGAAATATATTCCGAATCCCGCAATAATTCAAGCTTTTAGTGAATAATGCACTCTTCGGTTTCTTTATCGAATATGTGCATACGCGTAACGTCTATGGCAACCTGAAGTTTTTCACCTGCGGTAGCCTTTGAACGAGGCGATACACGTGCGGTAAGATTTTGCTCCTCGCTCGACAGATACAGGTATATTTCGTTACCCATAAGCTCCGTAACATCAACGTCTGCCGTTATCGTGGAATCGGCAAACTGCGTTAAGTACATAGGCTCGTCATGGATACACTCGGGACGTATGCCGGCGATGATCTCCTTGCCGATATACTCTTTAAGTGCGGGGTTTGATGCCTTGTCGGCGGGAAGTTTCAGCTCGTTTGCACCGAACCGAACGTAAACATCATCGCCCTTTTGAATGAGAGTGGAGTCGATGAAGTTCATTTGAGGTGTGCCTATAAATCCGGCAACGAACACCTTATTGGGCTTATCGTAAAGATTTTGAGGAGTATCTACCTGCTGGATCTTACCGTCCTTCATAACGACGATACGGGAAGCCATCGTCATAGCTTCTACCTGGTCGTGCGTTACGTATACGAACGTTGTTTCAAGCGATTTATGAAGCTTTGTAAGCTCGGTTCTCATCGCCGCACGAAGCTTGGCATCGAGGTTTGACAACGGTTCGTCCAAAAGGAATACCTTAGGATTACGAACTAT
>CAZCJU010000079.1:0-6495 GCA_964498965.1 uncultured Lachnospiraceae bacterium | reverse complement strand
CTTCCCACGACGATGTGTGAAATGTTTTTGCAGGAGGTATTCAAAAGAGATTCGCTCGAAGCTCTCGATCAGGAAACACTTCTTACGATACAGTGCTTCTTCGAGAACAATTTGAACGTTTCCGAAACCTCACGCAAGCTTTTCGTCCACAGAAATACGCTCGTTTACCGTCTTGAAAAAATCAAGAAGATCACGGGACTTGATCTGCGTGAGTTCGAACACGCAATAACCTTTAAGGTTGCCCTGATGGTCAAAAAATATCTTACCACAAAGCCTGTAAAATACTGATTTTTGCATACCGAAAAGCAGAAAGGCTTAAATGATCGATTTCAAAAACGTGACCAAGGTGTACCCCAACGGTACGGTGGCACTGAAAAATATAAACTTACATATAGACGAAGGAGAATTTGTCTTTATAGTGGGAATATCCGGAGCGGGTAAGACCACACTCATGAAAATGCTTCTCAAAGAGGAGATACCGACCGAGGGAACGGTCACGGTCGACGAATACGTGCTTAACAGCCTGTCGAACAGGAGGATCCCGTATTACAGGCGTAACATCGGAATGGTATTTCAGGACTTCAAGTTATTTGAAAAAAGCACTGTATACGAAAATGTGGCGTTTGCCTTGCGTGCGATAGGAAAAACGAAGTCCGTAATACGCACACGTGTGCCTAAGCTTTTGAAAATAGTCGGACTTGAAAACAAAGAGGATAGCTTTCCGCATCAGCTTTCCGGTGGCGAACAGCAACGAGCCGCTCTTGCCCGTGCAATAGCCAACAATCCGAAAATAGTTATCGCCGACGAGCCGACTTCAAGCGTCGATCACGCAAGGAGTCACGAGATCATGAAACTTTTGCTCGAATTCAATCGAAACAAGCGTACCGTGCTTGTGATCACGCACGACCTTTCGTTTGTAAATTCATACGGCAAGCGTGTTATAGAATTGCGTGACGGCGAGATAGTCGCAGACGGCATAAGGGAGGCGGAGGCGTGAAGTATTACAGTTTTTCATATATGCTCGCAAAGAGCTTAAAGAGCTTTTTTCGCAACGGTTTTATTTCATTTGCGTCCGTGTTTATACTTGCGTCTTGTCTTTGCATAACCGGCTGTTCGGGCTTGATAACATACAATCTTTACGTCAATCTCGAAAGTCTGAACGAGCTTAACGAAATAGTCTGCGAGATCAAACCGGGCGTTGACGAAGAAACGGCACGTTCGCTCGAGGCGGAGATACTCAAGCTCGACAATGTAAAACAGGTCGTATTCGTTTCCAAAGAAGAAGCAATGGATCAAATGCGGGAAAGATATGCCGCACACCCCGAGATACTCGCAATGTACGAACAAACGGGAGAAAATCCCCTACCTTACGTATACAAGGTGACCTATGAAAGCACAGACGAGGTGCTTACGCTTAAGAACGATCTCGGGAAGCTCGATGCATTCGAGAGCATTAACGACCGAGTTGAGATCACGAAAACGATCGAAAACATAAAAAACACTGTTTTGGTAGTCTTTATAAGTCTTTTGATCATACTTGTATTCATCTCCGCAGTCATCATAATGTATGCCGTAAGCATGGCGATAACTTCGAGGAGCAAAGAAATAACCGTTATGCGTTATGTAGGTGCTACGAATTTCTTCATTTCGTTTCCGTTCGTGCTTGAATCGTTCATTGCCGGTCTTATTTCAACCTGTATTGCTTATGTGATACAATACGTCGTATACGATTTTCTCGTTCGTGCGATCAGTGCAAGCGTCGGGATATCGGAATTCATAAAAGTAGTTCCCTTTTCCGAGATTTGGCTGTATGTGCTTCTCGCATTTATTGCCATATCGTTTTTGACTTGCTTTACCGCAAGCAAGATCTCACTGTCGAAGCATATAAAAGCTTAATTTCGTCCGAATCGTACAAATAAAGATAAAAAAGAGCATAAAATCTTGAAATTTCGAAAAGAAAGAAAAATGAATTGTAAAATAAAAAAACTGTCTGCTTTGTTTCTTGCCGTATTGACGTTTTCCGTAAATGCGACAACTGCGAATGCGGCTACATATCAGGAGAAGCTCGATGCCGCGGAAAAAGAGATCACCGCCGCAAAATCGGAGATCAATTCGCTTGAAAAGAAGCTCAGGCAGCAAGCCGCCGAAAAGAAAAAGAACGAGCAGGCGATTGCCGAGCTTGAAGC
This sequence comes from uncultured Lachnospiraceae bacterium, assembly GCA_964498965.1. Taxonomy (GTDB): domain Bacteria; phylum Bacillota; class Clostridia; order Oscillospirales; family CAG-272; genus CAZCJU01. Next base: position 4,309 of record CAZCJU010000079.1, on the reverse strand, counting down.
CGAAGGCGAGCTTACTATCGCAAAAAAAGCACTTCTCGACGAAGAAATGGCATATCTTCTCGAAGAGATCGACATTACCGAAAACATAATAGATAATTACGAGATCCAGATAACATACAAAAAAGAGGACATAGCTTCCACCGAAAAAGAGCTTGCGGAGCAAAAGGCACTTTTTACGGAGCATTTCAAGAACGATTACATTCAAGGCTCGGCAAAGATAAAATATCTCGAATATCTGTTTTCATCCGGTTCAATAGGGGATTTTATATCCAATTTGAGCTATGTGGCAAGCATGATGAATTACGAGAAGCATCTCGTGAACAAAATGGAAACGCTCATAGTGAAATTGGAAGCTCAGCAGCACGAGCTTGAGGATACACTTGCGGCTCAGCAGGTGTACGTTGCTGAGCTTGACGTAAAAAAGAACGACGTCGAAAAGCTGACAGATGAAACTATTGCATATATGCTTCAAATAGTCGAGGATGCCGAAAAGCTCGCCGAATACAACAAGGAGCTTGAAGCCGGTGAGGACGAGATCGAAGCGGAAATAGCACGGCTTGAAAAAGAACGCAATGAGCTTATCCAAACAAAAGAGGACTTGATAAAAGAAGAAGAAGCACGCCTTGAAGCCGAGCGGATAGCCGAGGAAGAACGTAAAAAAGCAGAGGAAGAGGCAAAGCGTGCCGAAGAAGAGGCCAATAAAAACAACGGATCGTCATCCTCGTCGTCTTCAACTTCTTCATCATCCAAAGATATCCGATTCGATAACAATGCCGCCGGGACATGGCAATGGCCGGTAGATTATACTAAATTCAGATGGACCGAGGACTACGGCTACAGAGTCGATCCGATATCCGGAAAGAAAGGCAGCTGGCACGGTGCGGTAGATTTTGCACTTCCCGCCGGAAACAACATATACGCCGTTGATGCGGGTGTCGTACTTATCGCAAAGCGTTCAAGTTCCTACGGTAACTATGTCGTTATTCTTCACGACAACGGAATGAAGACGCTTTACGCTCACGCCTCAAAGTTGCTCGTTTCGGAGGGTGACAGAGTTGCTCAGGGCAAAGTAATAGCACTTGTCGGAACCACGGGCTATTCTACGGGAAATCATTTACATTTTGTGGTATATAACAAATCGGGTTCTACGGTTCATCCGTTTGACTACTTTCCGACTTTAAGCAAGGGCTTGAAAAAATATTTTTGATTAAATTTTCTTATTCGTCATATAAAAACAAATATTTTTGCACCGTGTGTGGTATAATTTAACTCGTATGAGTAAAAACGCCAAGTGCATAACAGGGCAGGAAGAGGATACGCTTTAGCGTGTCCGCCAACCTGCCCGACTTGCGTATTTTACCGCTCGAAAATTATTAATCACGGAGGCAATCAAATGTCCGAAGAATACAAAAGCGATGAATTCGAAAACGATAAGCTCGCAGGCGATGAATTTTCGAATGATGAATCGGATAACGATAAGCTTGTAAATGACGTGATTTCCGACGATGAATCGGATAACGACAAGCTTGTCGGCGAAGAGTCGGAAAACGAAAAATTCAAACGCAAAGCAAGCGGATCAAAGAAAAAGACGCCGTTCAAGCTGTCGATAACGGCGACTGCGGTCTTACTTATCCTGTCGTGTGTGTTGACTTTTCAAATCACATACATAGCACAGGCAAAAAAATACGAAAAGAAATTAAATTCCGCATACGGCAGTGAGCTTGGGCTTTCCTTAATTGACGAATTAAATTCGATCTACAAGAAAAATTACGTAAACTCGGGAAATCTTGACGAAAAAAAACTCAAAGAAAGTATCATTGAAGGGTACATTTACGGTACGGGCGACAAGTATGCGACATACATGACGGCAGACGAATTTGCCGAACATACCGCAAAAATGGAAAACAGTGCTGTCGGGATCGGCGTATCGGTAATATACAATACGGAAAACGACGCTATTGAGGTCGTCAAGGTATATGAAGCCTCACCCGCAAAGGACGCAGGTATTTCGGTAGGCGATCTGGTAACGGCGGTCGGCGGTAAAAAGGTATCCGATGTCGGCTACAACGATGCCGTCGATGCCGTTAAAGGCGACAAAGGAACGACTGTTACACTTACCGTAAAAAGAAACGGCGAAACGAAAGAGATAGACGTAAAACGCGACGAAGTCGTTATCGAAACCGTGGAGAGCAAGCTTCTCGACGGAAACATAGGGTATATACGAATATCCAATTTTTACGAAAAAACGCCCGATGAATTCAAAAAAGCGGTTGAAGAGTTGCAAGACAACAATGCCAAGGCCCTTATATTCGACATGAGAGGCAATACGGGCGGCAGACTCGATGCGATAGTAAGCGTACTTGATTATTTATTGCCGGAGGGACCGATCGTCAGAATAACCGATAACTCGGGCGAATTCGAAACGATAAAATCCGATGACAATTGTGTAAATATGCCGATGACGATACTTGTAAACGGAATGACCGCTTCCGCTGCCGAGCTTTTTACGTCCGCACTCATGGATTACGACAAAGCAACCGTTATCGGCACGCAAACCTACGGCAAGGGTACGGTCACATCGGCAAAGGAGCTTAGCGACGGTTCTTGGGTATACATTTCCACGGAATTATATTATCCACCGTATTCGGACAATTTCGAAGGCATCGGGATCACACCGGATGTCATTCTCGAATTACCCGACGAAGTAAAAAACATCAGCTTATACAAGCTGACCTACGAGCAAGATACGCAGCTGCAAAAAGCTGTCGAAATACTGAAAAATAAATAATGATATAAAGAGGAAAAAATCATGGCAGAACAGATCTCAATTACAGAGGAAGGACTTAAAAATCTACAAAACGAGCTTGAATACTTAAAAACAACAAAAAGGAATGAAGTAAGGGAGAGCGTCAAGGTTGCCCGTTCGTTCGGTGATTTAAGCGAAAACAGTGAATACGATGCCGCACGTAACGAGCAGGCACAAGTCGAAGCTAAAATAAGTGAGCTTGAAGACAAACTTAAGCGTGTAAAAGTGTTTTCCGACAGCGAAATAACGACCGACAGAGTAAATGTGGGAACAAAGGTTAAGGTGTTCAGCGAGCCGGACAATAAAGAAACCGAATACGTTCTTGTAGGTTCTACCGAAGTGAACCCGTTTGAGCATAAAATTTCCGACACGTCGCCTATAGGCAAGGCAATAATCGGCTCGAAAGTCGGAGATACCGTGTTTTTGAAGCTTGCGGGCGGTGAAAAGAAATTGATAATCAAAGAAATCAGTAAGCAATAAAGGAAATTTAACATGAGCGAAAATATCGAAAACAACGAACTGCAGGATCTCAGCGAAGTCGTAGCGATCCGTCATGCAAAGCTTGAAGCACTGAAAAAGAGCGGAAAGGACCCGTTCGAGATTACGAAATACGAGGTTGACGCAAAGTGTGCGGATATCAAGGCAAATTTCGAACAATATGAAAATCAAACCGTAAATATCGCCGGCAGAATGATGTCGCGTAGAGATATGGGCAAGGCGAATTTTATTGACCTATCCGACTCAAGCGGAAGGATACAAGCTTATATCAGAATCGACGATATCGGCGAAGAAAGCTTTGAAGATTATAAAAAATGGGATATCGGAGATATAATCGGTATTGAGGGTTTCGTTTTCCGAACCCGAAGAGGCGAAATATCGATTCACGCAAAAAAGATCACTCTGCTTTCCAAATCATTACTTCCTCTGCCCGAAAAATGGCACGGACTTAAAGATACCGATACACGTTACCGTCAAAGATACGTGGATCTCATAGTAAACCCGGATGTCAGAGATACGTTTGTACGCCGCAGTCAAATCATCGCTGAAATGAGAAATTATCTCAATTCACAGGGCTTTTTGGAGGTTGAAACTCCCCTGCTCCACAATCAGGCAGGCGGTGCAGCGGCACGTCCGTTTGTAACGCATCACAATTCGCTCGATATAGATATGTATTTACGTATCGCACTCGAACTTCATCTTAAGCGTCTTATTGTGGGCGGTTTTGACAAAGTATACGAAATAGGTCGTGTTTTCCGTAACGAAGGTATGGATACACGTCATAACCCCGAATTCACGCTTATGGAGCTTTATCAAGCATATACGGATTTTCACGGAATGATGGATCTGAGTGAAAATCTCATTCGCCATTTGGCAAAAAACGTAGTCGGCTCAACGCAGATAAAGTTCGGAGATTACGATATCGATCTCGAAAAACCGTTTGAGAGATTATCTATGCTTGATGCCGTTAAAAAATATTCCGACGTTGATTTCAAACAAATCAAT
>CAZCJU010000078.1:0-6506 GCA_964498965.1 uncultured Lachnospiraceae bacterium | reverse complement strand
GCTCTGTTGTCATAGATTCGAGGTGTGCATCAAGCGGTGCGATGTTTGCCGCACTTAAGGGTGAAAATACGGACGGAGTCGCTTTTATAGATTCCGCAATAGAAAACGGTGCTTGTTGCGTTTTGTCGACAAAAGCACCGAAAAGCGGAAATGCCGTAATAGTCGATGATACACTTAAAGCACTTATGGATATCGCACGATTTTACCGTGATCGAACATCGCCTATCACGATAGCAGTTACGGGAAGTGTCGGAAAAACGACGACAAAGGAGTTTGTCGCATCCGTTGTCGCAATGAAGTACAGAACGCAGAAAACAAACGGAAATTATAACAGCACCATAGGTCTGCCGCTTACACTTTTCGAACTTAAGGACGATACCGAGGCACTTGTTCTCGAAATGGGAATGGGAGGACTCGGAGAAATAGAAGCAATGTCCGGTGCAACAAAGCCGGCAGTGGCAATCATCACGAATATAGGCACGTCGCATCTTGAAAAGCTCGGAAGCCGCGAGAATATTCTCAAGGCGAAAATGGAGATCACAAGCGGCTTGAAAAAAGACGGCTTGCTTATACTTAACGGCGACGACCGTATGCTTTGGGAAAAACGCAACGAGGACGGAGCTTATGTGAAAAAATACGTCGGGATCTATAATGACGAGGCGGATTACGTTGCGAAAAACATAAGTATATCTCCTGCCGATATAGTCTTTGATATGACGGTGAAAGCTACGGGCGAAACGGTTTACGGAATAAGGATTCCGGCTATCGGTATGCATAATGTGTATAACGCAATGGTTTCGTATGTTTGTGCGGAGTTTTTGGACGTCGAAAAAGAGGATATCAAAAGGGGTATACTCAACTATAAAACGACCGGAATGCGACAGAAGATCTATAAATGCAAAACGTATACGATCATTGCCGATTGCTATAATGCAGCTCCCGAAAGCATGAAAGCCTCAATAGATGTGCTTTCTCAAACGGGACGTTTTTCCGCAGGTACGACTCATGCGGTCTTGGGCGATATGATGGAGCTGGGAGAGGGAAGCGAACTGCTTCATCGACAGGTCGGTAAGACGGTATGCGAAAAGAAAATAGACTATTTGTATGCGGTAGGATGCGGCGGCAGACAAATAGCGAGAGGTGCTGTCGAAGCGGGTATGGACCCGTCACACGTGTTCGTTTTTACCGGCGATGAGGCAAAAGCAGATGCGGCGAAGTCGGTGCTTGAAAACATTAAGCCCAATGATGCCGTACTCTTTAAGGCGAGCCGAGGTGTCGCACTTGAGGATAGTATAAAAATATTTGAGGAGCTTGCGGACTAAAAAACCGAATTTGTCGAAAAATGAAGGAAGAGCTGATATTTTTTATCATTTGTGCATTGCCGTCGTGCGTGCTTTGTGCGATGATAACGAAATTTATAATTCCGAAGCTGAAAAGCCTTAAGCTGGGACAAAAAATTCTTGATATCGGACCGAGATGGCATAAGGGCAAGGAAGGTACGCCCACTATGGGCGGAATTGCCATGATGGCGGCATCCTTGCCGGTGCTTGTCGGAGCTACCGTGTACATAGGCACACAATTCGGTTGGAACGCTACGGTGAAGATCGCAATAGGATACGTGACGGCACTGCTCTACGGCTTTATAGGACTGCTGGACGATTCGGTCAAAATGCTGAAAAAACAAAACGAAGGTCTGACACCGATACAAAAATATCTGTTACAGCTCGTTATAGCCGCAGCGTTTTTGTTTGCAATGACCAAATGGGGCGAGCTTGATACGACACTTAAAATACCCTTTACGACCGTCGAGTGGAATATGGGTGCGTTTTATTACGTCTTTGCGGTATTATTGATTACCGGCGTTGTCAATGCCGTTAATCTGACCGACGGCATAGACGGGCTTGCGTCAAGCGTGACGCTTGTCGTCGGCGGCTTTTTCGCCGTTGCGGCATCGGGAATGGGCTACGGCGAGGCAATGCCGGAACTTGCGTTGTCTGCGACCGTGGTGGGTATCACGCTCGGCTTCTTGGTATATAATGCGTATCCGGCGAAGATATTCATGGGCGATACAGGCTCTCTGTTTTTGGGCGGTCTTGTAGTTGAACTTGCGTTTATGATAAATTCACCGCTCATAATCGTTGTGTGCGGTGCGGTTTATATCTTAGAAGCACTTTCGGTCATTCTTCAGGTCGGTTGCTATAAGCTTACAAAGAAAAGAATATTCAAAATGGCTCCGATACACCATCATTTCGAAATGTGTGAATGGAGCGAGGTCAAAATCGTTATCGTGTTTACTTTAACTACCGCCTTGGCTTCCGCAGTGGCTTATTTCGGACTTTAGGAGGTAGTACCGGGGTAATCGAGTGCTGAGAAAAATCGATCCGCTGTATTTGATATCGGTCGTGCTTCTTGTTCTATTCGGCTGTATCGCCGTTTATTCGGCAAGCTACGCTTGGGCGGAAAACGATTATAACGATTGCTGTTATTGGATCAAGCGTCATATGATCTGGGTCGGTATAGGTGTACTCGGTATGATCGCTTTTTCCGCAGTCGATATGAAAAAAATAAAAAAATACGCTCCGGCGGCGTTTGTCTTGTCCGTTGTACTCCTTGCACTTGTCCCACTCGTCGGCAAGACCGTAAACGGTGCAAAACGCTGGATAGTCATAGGTCCGGTGCAGATTCAGCCGACGGAGATAATGAAGCTTTCCTTGGTGCTGTTTTTGTCATGGTACATATCGAAATTTGTGACCGATGCTCGCAATATTAACGAAGATACGGTGAAAAGTGCGGCAAAACGGTATTTAAAGCGTAACGCTTCCGACAGCCTTGCGGAGCTGTTGCGCGAGGTCGTCATACCGCTTGGGATAATCGGACTTGTGTGTGTGCTTACCGTACTCGAAAAACATATGTCCGCAACGATAATTCTGTTTTGCATAGGTATGGCGGTCCTGTTTTCCGGCAGTGTGCCGTTTAAATGGATAGGAATACTCGGCGGCATAGGCACAATGGCAGCAGCATATATAATCCTTTTTACGGATTATACAAAAGCACGTATCGATGCGTGGCTTCACCCGGAAGATTACGCAACGGGAAAAGGCTGGCAGACTTTGCAAAGCCTGTATGCGATAGGATCGGGCGGGCTGTTCGGTGTCGGTCTCGGCAATTCGGAGCAAAAACATATGTATTTGCCGGAACCGCAAAACGATTTTATATTTGCCATAATATGCGAGGAAACGGGATTCTTCGGAGGAATGTGTGTTATATTGCTGTTTTGCCTGCTTGTTTGGCGAGGCTACGTTATCGCCTTGCAAGCCCCCGACAGCTTTTCAAAGCTGACGGCGATGGGCATAACGTGCAAAATAGCAATTCAGGCGATACTCAATATCGCCGTGGTGACGAATACTATCCCTCCGACCGGAATTTCATTGCCGTTCTTTTCTTACGGCGGCTCTGCACTCGTCATACTTATGTGCGAAACGGGTATAGTTCTTAATATATCACGTCATTCATATTTGAAAAGGTGAGATCAAATGAAAATATTGATGACCGGCGGCGGCACGGGAGGTCATATAAACCCCGCTCTTGCGATCGCCGCAACAGTTAAGGAGCATGACAAAAATGCGGAGGTAGCTTTTGTCGGAACGAAAAAAGGTATGGAAAACCGACTTGTTCCGCGTGAAGGCTATGATCTTTATCATATCGAAATACAAGGACTGTCGAGAAGCTTGTCACCGAAAAACATAAAAACACTGTACCTTACCCTGACCGCACCGTCAAAGGCGAAAAAACTGTTGAAAAAGCTTAAGCCCGATCTCGTTATCGGCACGGGCGGCTATGTCTGCTATCCTCTTGTAAAGGCGGCGTGTGGAATGGGCATTCCGACGATGCTTCATGAATCGAATGCACAGCCGGGACTCGCCGTCAAAATGCTTGCGGATAAATGCGACGTTATTTTTACTAACTTCACGGCTACCGGAGAATTGCTCGGGAATAAATGCAAGAATAAAATAATCAATGTCGGAAATCCGTACCGCAAGGGAAACGTTGTTTATACGAAAAAAACGGCGACGGAAGAACTCGGATACGGCAAAAAATACGATGATATCGTCCTCGTTTGCGGCGGAAGCCTCGGAGCGGATAAGCTTAACGATTGCGTAACGGCTTATGCGGAGAAGTATCTGAAAAACAATAAAAAAAGACTTTTGATACACGCAACCGGTGCGAAAAAATTCGACGGAGTGAAGGCTCGGTACGAAGAAAAAGGACTTGATGAGTGTGAAAATGCAGAGCTTGTCGATTATATTTACGATATGCCGAGGAAAATGGCAGCGGCAGACGTTATAGTATGTCGTTGCGGTGCGATGACGCTTTCCGAACTTGCCCTTATGGGAAAACCCGCAGTACTCGTTCCGTCACCTAATGTTACGGATAATCATCAATACAAAAACGGAAAAGTCCTCGCCGACGCAAATGCCGCAGTATTGATCGAGGAGAAAGAACTGAATGCGGATACACTTAACGAAAAACTCGAATGGCTGTTGTCCGACAAGGAAAGATATAATGAAATGTCGGAAAACATGAAACGCTTCGCTTATCCCGACGCAAATGAAAAAATATATTCGGAGATAGTAAAGCTGCTGAATAAAGAATAAATGAGCCGTACCGTGTTCTCGGAAAGGAGGGAAAGAGTTGACGCAAAACGGCGAAAAATGTACTTATTTGTTCGATGGCGACAGTATAAGGCGAAAAGAACCGACGACGAGAAAAAGAAACTACTTCGAAAGACTTTACGAACGCGAAAAAATGCTGTGCTGCGACTCTTGCCCCCTTGAAAATATAGGAAAACTCAAAAAAAGAGAGCAAATTCGGTGCATAGTGTTCAGAGCCTTTTTGCTTCTGTCGATCAGTGCCGTTATGATAACGCTTATATGTTCGTCGTTTTTTAAAATCGACAATGTGAGGATCAACGGCAGTGAACGATATGAGAAGGAAAAAATAGTCCGACAAGCGGGCGTAACGGGAAAAAATCTTATCTTTTTGGATGAGGACGAGCTTGAAGAAAAGCTTAAAGCCGAGTTTCCGTATATTAAAAAGGTCGATGTAAAGAAAAACTACCCAAACGGCATAACGCTGGAGGTGACCGATAATGAGGCGAGCTACTACTGCTCGGTTGGCGGAGAGTATTGCATTTTGTCTGCGGAGCTTGATGTGCTTGAAACGAATGCCGATGAGGCTGACTTGTCAAGACTTGTAAAGCTCGAGCTTGAAAATATCAAATCGGCACGTGCGGGTAAAAAACTCGTTTTAGATGATGAAGCAAAGCTTGAAGAAATGAGCGGGCTTACGAAAAAGATAAGTACACACAGAATATTCGATAAGGTAACGCAAGTCGATTTCGATAAAACGGACGGAATAAAGCTGTCGTATGATTCGAGATTGACAGTTGTTTTGGGAAACGACGAAGAGATAGACGTGAAAATGACACTTGCGTGTGCTTATATCGACACGATAGCGGACAGTGAGTGCGGCGTTGTGTACGCAAACAGCACAAAGACCGGATCGTTTTTGCCGCAAGCGAGAAGCGAATAGAATAAAAATGAAAATATAAATTTTTTGTAAATTATGCTTTTATTTTCAATTTATCTATTGCATTTACACGTAAAAAATATTATTATATACTGTGAGCAATTCATGCCGAAATGCGTGTATTGCCCGGAATAACGCAGGAAATAAACAAACCGTAATATAAAGAAATCTTCGGGAGGATTTTTATAAATGGGATACGAATTTGATGCAGGAATGGACAGCGTTGTAAAGATTAAAGTCGTCGGCATCGGCGGAGGCGGAAACAATGCAATAAACCGCATGATCACGTCTAATGTCGGCGGCGTGGAATACATCGCCGTTAATACGGATAAAATGGTGCTTGTAAGCTCGCAGGCACAGCAGAAAATACCGATAGGCGAAAAGATTACAAAGGGTCAAGGTGCAGGCGCGAAGCCCGAGGTGGGTTCGCGTGCCGCAGAGGAAAGCATAGAAGAGATCACGGCAGCACTTGAAGGTGCCGACATGGTGTTCATAACAGCCGGTATGGGCGGAGGAACCGGAACGGGTGCCGCTCCCGTGGTTGCAAAAGTTGCCAAGGATATGGGAATACTTACTGTCGCTATCGTTACCAAGCCGTTCGGCTTTGAGGGTAAACGTCGTATGGAACAGGCGGAAGCGGGTATCGCAAAGCTTAGCGAGATCGTCGATTCTCTCATTGTTATCCCCAACGAAAGACTTAAACAGGTATCCGATACGAGGATCACATTGGCTAACGCATTTGAGATCGCCGACGATGTTCTTCGCCGCGGTGTCGCAAGCGTTGTCGAGCTTATTAACGGTCTGGGAATCATTAACCTCGACTTCGCCGATGTTATATCCGTTATGCACGATGCCGGCTTCGCTCACATGGGTGTCGGTAACGCGAAGGGCAAGGACAAGGCGGAAGCTGCCGCAAG
>CAZCJU010000077.1:0-6549 GCA_964498965.1 uncultured Lachnospiraceae bacterium | reverse complement strand
GTATTCGATAAGGTTCTCGGACTCGAAATGGGTGCGGACGATTTTGTCGTTAAACCTTTCGATATGAAAGAGCTTGCGGTAAGGATCAAGGCGGTCCTTCGCCGCTGCAACGCACACGAAACACAGAGCGACGATGAAGTTATAAAATTCGAGAATATCGAGATCTCGCTTCAGAAATATGAGCTTAAGCTCAGAGGCAAGAGCGTTGATATTCCGCCTAAGGAGCTGGAGCTGCTCTACTTCTTGGCATCGAATTATAACCGAGTATTCACACGTGATCAGCTTCTCGATAAGGTATGGGGTTTCGATTATCTCGGCGACTCGAGGACCGTTGACGTTCATGTGAAGCGTTTGCGCGAAAAGCTCGAAGGCGTAAGCGACAAGTGGGTGCTTAAAACGGTATGGGGCGTAGGATACAAGTTTGAGCTTTTGCAATAAGCTCATTCGGCTTTGATATTGCATAGGTAGTATGAAACGGCTGAAGCATCAAGTATAAAGTATATGTGATTATACGGTATGCTTGATGCGTCGGCCGATTTTTAATAAGTGGGTAGCGGGAATGTTCAAAAGCATATTTACAAAATATGTTGTGGCGTTTATGTGCATAATCCTCGTTTGCTTTGCCGTACTTTCGGCTATTCTGGTGTCGAACACACGAAATAATTCGGAGCAAATGAAAAGGGAAAGTGTCGAAAACGCACGCAATGTGATCACGGATAAGATCTCTGCGGATTTCGATAATTATCCGACGGACGATTTCAAAAGCTATACGTATTTTACCGATCCGAGCGATCTTTCCTCGATGATAAAAGCGGCGGGAAAGGATCTGTTTGTCCTTATAGTGAGCGACGACGGACAGGTGCTTGTCTGCGGAGGCGAGAATGAGGGAAATTATACGGAAAAAAAGCTTGAAAACAGCTCTGTACTCCACAGAATAGAATCTGACGGAGAGTATACGGAATATTCTGATCTCGGTGGTTTTTTCTCCAAACGTCACCTTGTTTCGGGCAAAGGGATAAGCACCGCACAGGGACAAAGCATCGGATATGTGATCGTATGCACGCCCGAATCGGGATATAAAGCGTTTGAAAATAAAACGGCGAGAGTCGTTGTCGTGGCGGGCGTGTGGGTAATGCTCGCCGCACTCGTGGCGGTCTATTTTATATCGGATAAGATAATAAGCCCCATAAAGCAGATGAGCGTTGCCGCAAAGGAATTTTCTCAGGGAAGATTCGATTCCCGCGTACCCGTAAACGGACACGACGAAGTCGCACAATTGGCACAGGCGTTCAATAACATGGCATCGGAACTTGAAAAAAACGAGGACACGAGAAAGACGTTTTTGGCAAACGTGTCGCATGACCTTCGTACTCCGATGACAACTATATCCGGATTTGTCGAAGGAATGCTCAACGGTGCCATTCCGCAGGAAAAACAGAGTCATTATCTCGAGATCATCTCCTCCGAGGTCAAAAGGCTTTCAAGACTTGTTTCGTCCTTGCTCGACATTTCGAGATTGCAGGCGGGGGACAGAAAACTGAACAAAACGAAATTCGATATCTGCGAAATGGCAAGACAGATAATCATCTCGTTTGAGCAGAAACTGGATGCAAAAAAACTCGAGGTCGGATTCGAATGCGACGAGGATAATTTGTACGCCTTTGCCGACAGAGATGCCGTATATCAGGTGCTTTATAATATTTGCGATAATGCGGTGAAATTTTCCAAGGAGGGCGGAAAGTACCTTGTAAAGATAAAAAAGAAGGATAAAAAACTGTTCGTGTCCGTTTACAACGAGGGAAAGGGCATTCCGTCGGACGAGCTGGCACACGTGTTCGACAGGTTTTATAAGAGCGATAAAAGCCGAGGACTTGATAAAACGGGCGTCGGTCTGGGACTGTATATAGTCAAAACCATAATAGATTCACACGGCGAGGAAATATGGGTCAGAAGCGAATACGATAAGTATTGCGAATTCGTATTTACACTTCAAAGCTGCGAAATAGCATTAAATCCCAAAAAATAATACTTTATTTTACACAAAATTAATTTTATGGAACCGTTGTTTACAAATTTTCTTTATAACTGCAAAGTATAATATATGTGTAAGCATAACTGATGATTTAATTGGGTTTAATCGATGAAGCTGGAAAATATGGGAAATAAGACAGAGATAACCGAAAACGACAATACGGGAGCGACCTACGGCGGGTATTCATACGTTTTCGATTACGATATGTACGATCAAAGCGAAGAGGAAAGAGAACGGGTCGGTGTTTACAGAATAATTCTCGCAATGATCGCCGTATTCACCTTGAGCGTATTGTGCGTTGCTGCGGTGATAATAGTCGATATTATCAAGAATTCCGCATGGTCGGAGTCATCGTCGATATCACAAGGCGAAGGACCGGCTGTGTACGGACTTACGAGCGAGCAGATCGTGAGCCGCACAAGCCCGTATACCGTGGGCGTTTGCGTGAAAAAAGAAAGCGATGAAAAAAAAGGAACGGGAATAGTCATAACCTCGGACGGATATATCGTAACGTCGGACAGTCTGCTTGAAAACACCGAAATAATACAGGTGTCGCTTGAGGGCGGGAAAATGTATACGGCATCCGTGTGCGGCAGAGATCCGCTGAACGATATAGCGTTGCTCAAGATCGAGGCGAACGGCTTGACTTCGGCGAATATAAGCTCCGAACCTACGGTGAGTGAGGGCGATACGGTGCTTAGCGTGTATGCGTCGGCAAGCGGTCAAAGCATGGGCGTGGAAAACGGAACGATATGTTCGGTGTATAACGAAACCGTTACGGCGAGCGGCGACGGCAGAGAAATGTATTACGAGGTCATAAAAACGAGCTTTTCCGATGTCCTCGACTGTGCGGGGGCTCCGCTTGTGGACAAAAACGGAAGCATCGTGGGAATAATGTTCGACGGCGAGGACGGAGAACTTATAGCACTTCCCGTAAGCACGGTATTGCCTATCGTCAGAGATATGATGGCGGACTACGGTGCGAGAGAATCTGAAGGCGATTACTACGGTAGCGAAAAAATCTGGGGAATGATCGGAAAGAACGTTACCGATATCATGTCGACAAAGTACAATTTGCCGCAAGGCGTGTTCGTCGGATATCTCGATAACGGCTCTATACTTAAAACCGCAGGAGTTAAGCGAAATGATATAATCGTCGCATTTAATCTGACGAAGGTCGGCGATTGCGAAACACTCGACAAGCTGTGTAAAAACGCCGCAGACGGGGAAAACGTGGTCGTTACGGTGTACAGAAACGGTCATTATTATAAAATCTCATTCACAAACAAATAAATTGATAACTCGGAGTTGAAAATGAGCGAAGGCATCGATCTTAAGAAAATCAAAATAGGCGATGCCGTCGCTGTTTTTTTTGTATTACTGTCGGTGGCGGCAGTGCTGCTGTTGCTTCCGAAAAAGTCGGGGAATGTCCTCGTGAACTGCGGCGACAGGCGATTTGCTTATGATATCGGTACGGACAGAGATATCTATGTCGAAAATAACGGCGTGCATCTACATATTCGTATAGAAAATTCAAGCGTTTGCGTTGCCGAATGCGATTGCCCCGATCAAACGTGCCGAAAAACGGGAAAAATTGACTACGGGTGCATAATATGTCTGCCGGCTCAAACGGTGATCTCGGTCGGTGAGGGGGAGGTCGATATGATTGCGGGTTAAAAAAACGGCGTATGTAGGCGTGCTTTCGGCTCTTTCAATTATAATATCGGCTTTCGAAGGACTTTTTCCGCTTCCGCTTCCCGGCTTGAAGCTCGGACTGGCAAATGTGGTAACGGTGTTTGCACTGTACTATGTCGGGACGGGAGAAGCGTATTGCACGCTGACCGTTCGATGCGTGATATCGTCGGCACTGTTCGGCTCGGTGACCTCATTTGCGTTTTCACTGTGCGGAGGTCTGCTTTCACTCACCTCGTCGCTCGTTATAAAAAAGCATTTCGAAAATTGCTTTTCGTTCATCGGTGTTTGCGTGATAGGAGCCGCTCTGTTTAATATCGGTCAGATAGCGGTCTGTGCCGTTATTTTTCACACCGTGTCGGTGATAAGCTATTTGCCGCCGTTGTTGTTAGGCTCGGCTGCGTGCGGCACGGCAACGGGAGTGATATTGAACGAAATACCGGGAAAATTGTGTCGTTACGGCAAAAAATCCGCAAAAAAGGAGCAGCTGTGAAAAAATATCCGAAAAAAGTGATGTGCATCGGCGTGATGCTTTCCGTGCTGCTTGCCACTGCGGGTTGCAGACAAAAATACAGGGAAACAACTGTGTACGCATTGGATACAGTGATCTTTTTCAAAACCGACTGCGAGTTGCCGAATGCAACATCGGAACTTATCGAAAAGTACGAGGATCTATTGTCGTACACATACGAGGATTCCGAAATACATAGGCTCAACTGTGCCGAATCTCTGACGTGCGACGGCGAAACGGCGAGAATGCTCGAAAAAGCGATCGAGATCGGCGAAGCCACCTGCGGTGCATTCGATGTCACCTGCGGAGGCTTGAAGGAGCTGTGGGGAATAAATACGGACTCGGCACGTGTTCCCGAACAGTCGGAAATCGATGAGGTACTGAAAAGCGTCGGGTGGGAAAAAATTTCCGTTTCGGAAAATACCGTGACGAAGTCGGACGTAAATACGAAGCTTGATGTCGGAGGAATAGCCAAAGGATATATCGCCGAAAAAACCGTTGAATTCCTGAGAAGTAACGGAGTGAAAAGCGGAATAGCCTCGTTCGGAGGCAATATTGCGATAATCGGCGAAAAAAATAACGGAGAATGCTGGAAGATAGGCATAAAAGACCCGAAAAACACATCGCAAACGGTCGGTACGATAAAGCTGAAAAACGGCTTTGTTTCGGTGTCGGGCGGCTATGAAAGGTATTCGGAGATCGACGGGGTCATCTATCACCATATATTCGATACGACCACCGGAAAGCCTTCAGACGGCGATCTGTTGTCAAGTGCGGTCATATGCTCGGACGGAATGCTTGCGGACGCACTTTCAACTGCACTTTTCGTCATGGGTACGGAAAGAGCCGTCGAATTTTATAATGCGAATAAGTACGATTTCGAAGCCGTGCTTGTGACAGTCGACAAAAAAATATACGTGTCGAATGGCTTAAAGGATAAATATACAAATGAAAACGGTGAATATATCGTTGAATATTTCGGAGAAAATTGATATGAAAAAAAGAACGATCGCGATGCTTTTGACACTGTGTTTGCTGGCTTCGACCGTGTCGTGTGCAAAGCAAACGGAGAATACCGACGGATATACGGACAACATCGAAAGCACCTCGGATACCGAACGACTGACAGAAAACGAAGAAGAAACGGGACCCGTCGAAGACAGTACAAATGAAACGACAACGGACGTCGATACGGAAATCGACGGTGAAACGACATGCGGCGATTCGGAATCGGGACAAGAAACGTCGGATGTGACCGAAACGGAAAATGCGGAAACGACTGAAGCCGACAACAAAAAAGAAGAACCCGAGGAGAAAGAAGATGCCGTAACGGTGAAGTTTTCCAAAAGTGCGGGATTTTACGATCAGGCGTTCGAGCTTGTGCTTTCCGCACCCACAGGCTACACTGTTTACTATACGAATAACGGCGACGACCCGAGGAGTGCGGGCGTGAAATATACCGTGCCGATAAAAATCAAGGATACCTCCTCGGTTTCGGCGGGTACTCTCACAACTACGAATAACAGCCTTGCCGGTAACGCATTGCCGTCGGGAAAATTGCCGGGCGGAACGGTTATAAAGGCGTATGCAAAAAAGAACGGTGAGGAAACAGCCGTAACGACAAATTCATATTTCGTGATAAAGGACGCAAGTAAGCTTTACGATGTTCCGTTTGTTTCGATAAGCATGAAGGGCAGCGATTTCGTCAGCTCCAAGGACGGTATCTATTATACCGTAATGGCAAATCCGCTCGGAAAAAAGGAACGGCGTGACAGCTATGTCGAAATATTCGAAAAAAACGGAGAGCGTGTATGCTGCTCGTACATTGAGCTTGCGATGAACGGCAACGGCTCGCTCGGACTTCATTCCAAGTCCATGCGACTGTACTTCAAAAAATCACCGCTGGGCGATGTGGGTGACGGTAAACTCAAATACGATATATTTTCCGGACAGGCACGTGACGGCGTGACGGAATTTAAAAGGATCATATTGAGAAATTCCGGAAACGACTGTACGGGAGCCCACCTTCGCGACGGCTACGCACAAAGACTTTGCTCGGTGCTTAATGCTCCGACTATGGCGTACAGAGCGGCATTCCTGTTTGTCGACGGCGAATTTTGGGGCGTGTACAATATCCGCGAGAGATTCGACAGCAAATACTTCAAGGAGCATTTCGATATACCCGAGGAGGACTTCGTGATGATCGAAGCCCCGTCGCCGCTTACGACTAATTGGGCGACGAATGAACCGTACATATTGAACGACGGAGAAGAAGGGGATGAAAAACCATTTAACGAATTGGTTTCTTATATAA
>CAZCJU010000076.1:0-6615 GCA_964498965.1 uncultured Lachnospiraceae bacterium | reverse complement strand
CCTGTAAAAAATCTTGTATATCGACTTCCTACGGCGGCATTATCCGCATCAGGTTTCTGGGTCGAAGCTGTATTGCTTCCTCTCAGCCTGTCTATACAAGCTCCCCTGTATTTTGTACATAACATTATACACTCGATAATATGTATAATGCAAGTTTTTTTTGTGAATATGCTTTATTGTTTATACAGTGTATCAATGTTTTTTAAAAAACATTTTGCGGCATGAATCAAAGAAAATCATCACTTAAAACAAGGCGGAGATTTTTATGACATATATCATATCCGACATTCACGGCGAATACGAAAAATACGTCGAAATGTCGAGATGTTGAAAAAAATCAATTTTTCCGATGATGACACACTATACGTCTTGGGCGATGTTGTCGATCGGGGAGAACGTTCCATAGACGTTCTTCTTGACATGATGAATCGCACGAACGTATTTCCTATTATCGGTAATCACGAGCTTATGGTACTCGAATTGCTTCGCAAACTTATGGTCGAGATAACCGAAGAAAATTTTTCTACGTATCTGAATGCGAGATCATGGAAAAGCTTTTGCAATGGCAACTTAACGGCGGCAGTACGACAATGAAACAATTTCAAAAGTTACCCGTCGATGAAAGGTACTATGTAATGGAATATCTCGAGGAATTTACGTTATACGAGCTTGTGAAGAGCGGTTCGCAAAGGCTTGAAATCAAGTGCAGATCGTAAATACCGACTAAGTGCCGCATAGCATTGACACCCCGATCATACGCAAAAAACATCGTATTTCTACGATGTTTTTATAATACCTATTATTTTTTCAGTTTGCTCATAATATGATTCCAGGCAATTTTATGTTCATAGTTTATTTCCGTGTCATTATTTAGATTCTTCAAATACTTTTCAATAAACACATCTGTATTTTCCAACATTCTCAAATAATACTTAATCGTAGGAATAAGCCCGTTTATTATCACTTGGCACCCGTGTTCATCTCTGATTTTACAAACAATTTCATTCATTTGTATTCTTTCCTCGACGGAAGGCGTTATTGTGCTTAAAATATAATATCGCTGTATATTTTTATCGCAAATCTTTTTATATACATCATCGACCATCATCGTATCCACAGGTATTTCAAACTTTACCTCTACCGATTCATAAATCGAATCATCTTCTTTACGCCTAACTACAATATCCCCTGTTGCACCGCTGCTTTTATCACAACTGTTATGCGAAGCCAAAGGTTCTAAATACATATTATCAAATCTTTTCAATTCGTTAATCACACATTCGTATACACTGTATAATGCAATAACCGGCAAAATAGAAGCACCGCGGCTTTTATACTTAAAGTAAAAATGTTTTTCTAACGCCTCCATAATTTCACTGATGGTCATTGAGGCTTCTTTGTTTATCGGATTTATCAAAATTATATTTTTTTTATTCTTTTCTTCTATACTAAAATGCCATAACGCCACAAGATAATTTTCTGCAGAGATTCCTTTTTCGTTAATATCATACAGTATATTCAAAAAAGCGGATTTTACATTCACATTTTGTATTTTTCCCGGAAAGTCGAAATTATACGGAACATTCTGTTCCAAGCTTCTTGTCAACCACCCCGATTCTTTCATAGCACCCAAAAATCTTTTTTGTTTCATAAAAGGCGTTATGTATTTTGTATCAAAACTTCTTCCACTGTAACCACCGTTCATATTAGCTTGATGAAGTCTTACATCCTGTTGTGGATTTAAGGCTTTATAAGCTAAGCTTGTTGATAAGACAGTAAAAACTCCTTTAAAAGTTTCTTCTTTATCTGCAATTATCTTTGCGAGATTGATTTGATCTTCTGTTAATTGCAGCTCGTTCAAATCTTTAAGACGAGTTGCTTTTTGATATACATTCTCTAAAAACTCAATTATATTATCCATTTTCAAATATTCTTCCGTAAAGAATTGTTTTATAACTTCTTTTGCTATTGCAGACACCATGCTAACACAAACACTATTCCCTATTCGTGCGTACAATTGTGCCGTTGTTCCGGTAACTTTGTAGTTTTCGGGAAACCCCATAAACCTAAAGCATTCTTTTATTGTAAGTTTCCTTACAGCGTCATTTACCTTAATAAAGTATCGCCCTGATGATTCCTGCGAAGCTAATGTAGGATGAGTTCCCGTAGCATCATAAATTCTATTCGGTTGTTTATGTACTCGTGACAAATGCTCGGTTCCCGGTCTGACTCCGACAGTACGTATTTTTTTATTCCTGTATCCGCAAAAAATCAGTCCGGATTTATCTTGCCTTTTTATTAGCTTATCATCCAATAATGTGTACTCACTCGGTTTTAGAATTTCAAAATTTCCTTCCTCATCTAAAAAATTCTCCATGCTTGAGATTGTATGCTTTTCTATTTTATTAAAATCAAAAGATTTTCCGTTTTTATTTCCGATGATGATGATACGTTCTCTATTCTGCGGAACGCTAAAATCTCGAGCGTTTAATACGTTGTGTACCACCGTATAACCTAATGATTCTAAACTGTTTAACATCACATCCAAAGTTCTGCCTTTATCATGAGTAGCCAAATTGAATACATTTTCTAATACGAATACCTTTGGTTTTTTTTCTTCCAATATTCTGCAAATATCAAAAAATAATGTTCCTCGAGTTTCGTCATAAAAACCTTTTTGTTTGCCGCAAATAGAAAAAGCTTGGCAAGGAAATCCCGCACACAAAATATCAAAATCGGGAATAGTTTTAGGGTCTAATGCAGTTACATCACAATATGGATTTTCATTAAAATTAAGTTCGTACATTTCACAAGCGTGTTGTTCGATTTCCGAAGAAAAAACGCACTCGCAACCGTTTTTTTCGAACCCAAGTCTAAAACCGCCGATACCGGCAAATAAGTCAATGAATTTTATTTTATCACTCATTTAAGAACTCTTTTTTTAATTCGTTTCAGCAATGCTGAATTCTAAACAATATTTTTGAAAAACGTTTTCAAGCTTCACGTTGCCTTTGTTCTTGACAACGCAACATTTAACTGTTTGACAGAATTCTCTTTTGTGCATAAGGATTTTTGACAAACTTCACTTATTGCCTCACCGAAACTCATTACATTATCAGTTTAATTTATCATATCATTGCCGTTATTATAGCATAAATCAGGCGTTTTGTCAATTGCAGATAGCCGGCAGTCACGGTTTTTGAACAAGTAAACAATTTGTGAACAAAGCAACGAAGGACATTTTCTGAAACTCAAATCTATGGTAAAATTAAAGTAAACCATGAAGAAGAGAAAAAATGAAGAAAATCAGTTTAGCCGAGATATTGTAAGGAATAGAAGATAGACGCAGAGAAAAAAAGCGTGCTGCATTCGTTGCACGAAGTGTTGATCATTTTTTAACACATTATATAGCAAAAATTATATCAAGTTATGTCAAGGTCTTTGCCAACTTTTACTTGACAGTTACTTAATGCGAAAAGAATATTGACAAAAACGGTATAATGTGATACAATTAAATTGCAAAATATACGATGCATGATCGAAAGGAGTTATTCGATGAAACACATACTCGCATTTATATCGGCAATTATCGCATTGCTTGTCGTGCTGTCCGGCTGTTATTCGGCGGAAAAAGCAAGCACCGAGAGCGAAACGAAACGTAACAAATCGGCGACGGTCGAATCGGAAAACGGTGACGAATCGAGTACCGCTCCGGTCGAAATACCGACCGAGCAGGCGAAATGCGTCATCGAGGAGGACGGCACTTATTATCTCACTTTACCGATATCCGGTCAGAAAATAGAGTTTATGTACGGATATGAGCGGTATGTACCGTACATCACGGACGAATTGGTCGAGCGAGCCGAAAAAGCACTGAACAATAAAATGTCGCAATATGATAATATTACGTCCGACTTCTACCTTTGTGACATACAAGATTATCTCTGTCTTTCATTTGAAGTGATAGTTCATTTTGAATCCTATAATCCGGATGCACCCGAGGGAGATCACGAGCATCTCTTTTACGACGAGCGTATAACAGTATGCCCTTTTCCCAAAGCAAGCGATAAATAAAGCACTGTTCGATATGTAAAAAGCTAAGGTGCTTCGATATTCGTCGGCAGATATCGAAGTGCCTTTTTTCGTTCGTTTTTTATACTCGCAAAAAGAAGCGGCGAAAAACATATGAGTTTATAAAAAAGTTACAATACGGCGTTTAATTTTGATGTGCATTTAATTAAATTTATGGTAAAATGGACACAGTCGGAATACATATGGTAACAACAATTCCGAAGATACGACGGAGGTGAAAAGCTTGAGGCTTAAGTTTATCGGTGCCGCACACGAGGTCACGGGAAGCTGTACTATGCTCGAGCTGTGCGGAAAATACTATCTTGTTGATTGCGGAATGGAGCAGGGCATAGACGTTTATCAAAACATTTCGTTGCCTGTCAAGCCCGAACAGCTCGAGGCGGTATTTCTCACGCACGCACACATAGATCATTCGGGAATGATACCGAAACTGTACAAGGACGGTTTTCGGGGCAGCGTTTACGCAACCGCCGTAACTTGCGATCTGTGTCGCATCATGCTCATGGATTCGGCACACATTCAGGAATCCGAAGCGATCTGGAAAAACAGAAAGGCGGCACGTTCGGGTGCCGATGTCATCGAGCCGACCTATACAGTAGCTGACGCCGAGGGAGCCGTTCGTCTTTTCCGTCCGTGTCGTTACGGCGAGATAATAAGCATGGGCGAGGGCATACGGGTACGTTTTACAGATGTGGGGCATCTTTTGGGTTCGGCGTGCATCGAATTATGGCTCACGGAGAGTGATATACAGAAAAAACTTGTATTCAGTGGAGATGTCGGAAATACAAATCAGCCTATAATTAAGGATCCGCAACACGTCAAGAACACGGATTACCTTGTCATCGAATCGACATACGGCAATCGCCTTCATGATAAATACAGAGGCGATGTGATGTCCGAGCTTGCTCAATACATACAAGATACCTTTGATCGGGGAGGCAACGTAGTAATTCCCTCCTTTGCGGTCGGAAGAACGCAAGAGATATTATATGCGATACGTATTATTAAGGAAAAAGGCATGGTCGGAGGGCATGATGGCTTTACCGTTTACGTCGACAGTCCGCTTTCCGCAGAGGCAACGAGCATTTTCATGCAATGCGATCCGATATGCTTCGACGAGGAAACGCTTGAGGTGCTGCGACGAGAAGAAAATCCGATATGGTTTGACGGCTTACGTATAACATCGACAAGCGAAGAATCCATTCAGATAAATTTTTCGCCGTCGCCATGTGTCATAATATCTTCGAGCGGAATGTGCGAGGCGGGACGCATAAAACATCATTTAAAGCACAACTTATGGCGTGAAAACAGCACGATACTTTTTGTCGGCTATCAGGCACAAGGCTCGCTCGGCAGACGACTGCTTGACGGAGTGAAAACGGTCAAATTGTTCGGTGAAGAAATTGCGGTCAACGCAAGGATATGCTCGCTTCACGGTACAAGCGGTCACGCCGACCGCAACGGGCTGTTGAACTGGCTGTATGGTTTCGAAAAGAAGCCGGGGCTTGTTTTCGTAAATCACGGTGAAGCTCGATCCTGCGAGGATTTCAAAACATTGCTCGTTTCAAAAGGCTATCGTGCCGTCGCACCGTACAGTGGAACGGAATTCGATCTCACTACGGGAAAAATGACCGAATACGCAGAGGGTATTGCGGTCGCAAAGAAAGCAAGAGCGGCAGAACGCTCGGCACAGGTCTACAACGAGCTGATTAAAGCGGCGGAAGAACTTTTGATATTGGCAAAATCATTTAACGGCCATGCAAACAAGGACATAAGTGCGTTCACGGCTCAGATAAAGAAGCTTATAGGCAAGCATAAATAATAACGAAACGGGAGGAAACGGCATGAGGATTTGCGTTTACGGTGCCGCATCGCCGAGGATAGATGCGTATTATATCGAAAAGGTCGAAGAAATGGGCAGGATAATGGCATCGAGGGGTCACGGCATGGTTTTCGGAGGAGGCGGTAACGGTTTAATGGGTGCCGCCGCACGAGGCGTACATGAAGGCGGGGGGCACATTATAGGCGTTATCCCGAAATTTTTTGGAGAAGAAGGGATCGAAGCGATCTTCGATAATTGCGATGAGTTGATACAACCCGACACGATGCGTCAACGCAAGCAGATAATGGAGGACGAAGCGGAAGCGTTTATTATTGTTCCCGGCGGGATCGGAACATTCGAAGAATTTTTCGAGATACTGACTTTGAAGCAACTTTGCCGACACAACAAGCCCATTGCCCTTTACAATATCAAGGGCTATTACAACGAGCTTAACGACGTTATGCAACAGGCGATGGGAAAGGGCTTCATAAAAAAAAGTTGTAACGATATTTATCTGCTTTCCGATTCTTTAGATGAAATATTCGAATACATCGAATCGCCCTCAAAGGATAACCGTGCAGTACGAGATCTCAAGGACGGCTGATATACCGACAATCGAGTATGGCGAAATTAATCGTCCTCTCATACCACCGTGCGTGCCGTGCGGCACACGGTGGTTCAATTCAAAATTAAATATGCAC
>CAZCJU010000075.1:0-6872 GCA_964498965.1 uncultured Lachnospiraceae bacterium | reverse complement strand
GCGGGGAGGGGATTTGAACCTCCTGACCTCCGGGTTATGAGCCCGACGAGCTACCGGACTGCTCTACCCCGCGATATGAAATTGGTGCCGGAAACCGGGCTTGAACCGGTACGGGAGTTTAGTCCCACGGGATTTTAAGTCCCGGGCGTCTACCAATTCCGCCACTCCGGCACATACCGTTCCAACATGGTGGGATTATATCACGTTTTCGCTCCGTTGTCAACACTTTGCAATGAATGTTATCATTTAGTTTACTTTAAATTCACATTCAAGCATTTGCATGCTTGGCGGGGCATTGCCCGTATATGGCAATGCCCCATGCGGTGAAAACACCTTCAGTTTTCCGCTTTAAATATGGCGGCGTTTTCAAAGAAGCCCGCCTTCATCATTTGCACAATGGCTTCGGCTTTCGGCTCCTCGTACATAAACTCTGTCTGTCCTTTATAGCACGAGAGGTAGCTTGTCGATTCATATCCTCCGACCTTGACATCATAGAGCCAGAAAAGGGTTTCAACGGGAGTTCTGTGCGGCAGTACCTCGATACCGTTCGTTTCGAAGTAGCTCATAAGCTCATCATTTGCGGGATACGCCGGGTGTCCTTTAAAGAACAGGTACACGCCGAGCTTGCCGACCTCAAGCTGTTTGCCGTCAACGGTTATTTTATTATCGGTCACGCTGTAATTCTGTCCTTTATAGTTTGCCGTTTCGGTGTCCGCGTTGAGCGTAGGCGTATAGAATTCGACGGTCTGATCTATATAAGTTTTGTTTTCTTCAAGCGTCTGTTTATTCGTTCCGAGTATTAAGACGATGTCCTTATCTCTTCCAGAGAGCTTCGTATCGAAGTATTCCTTTGCGTCGTCAAGCGTTTTCAATGTTTCGCTGTCAACGAGTGCATTGGCAAGCACAGCTTTTTTATAATCATTCTTTATACCGTCATCAAGCGACCCGTACATTTCCTTGGGGTCTTTTTTCACGATATGCATCTCGGAGCGAGCCTCTTTGACCGTATTCGAGTCGCAAACGAGGTATTCGGGGCTTTGTATCCAATATTCCACATTATCGAAGGTCGACATATAAAAGGCGAGGTACTGCAGATCCATAGCCGTACCGTCATCGGAAAACGGTGCTTCGAAGTCCTGTGTATTACGACCGTCGGTATACTTTTTGACCGTATCGTTCCACCTTACGGAGTAACTTGCGTAATAGTCATCGGTTTGAGCATTAAAGTTATTATACGTTCCCGTTCCATCCGACAACAGTGTGACGTGCATATTTTCGAAATCCACGCCCGCATAGACGAATATATGTGCGATAAGAGAAACACGCAGGTCATCGCAATAGAAATTGAACTTGGCGTCCTTATCATTCTCGTAAATTTCTTTCACCTTAGCTCTTATCAGCGAGTAATCGATCTCGCTCGTCGCATTTGTTTTGCTTTGATTTTCGAAATAGTGTATAAAATCCGCCGAATAGTCATAGCTTATGGTATTTCCTCGCAAAAACCACATATACGTATTCGGGTTTTGCCTGCCGTATGCGTTCAAAGTCGCATAAAGCGTCGGCATCGTGCCGAGCGTAACATAAAAATCGTACGTATGCTCGTCTATCGTTTCCTCCGCTCCGGCGGTCGTGTCTTCGGGAACAGTCGTGCTGTCATAGCTCGTATCGCCCGATGTCGTGTCCGCCTCGTTGCCGGTACAAGCCGTCGATGAAAGAGCGACAACAAGCGTAAGCACCGCAAGCAGTGTCGTTTTCGCAAAACACATTATTTTTTTCATGTTTTCTCCTTTTGTTACGTTTTTACGTATTATATCACAAAATTCGTCACAATGCAACACCCAAGCGTATTTTTTGTCTGTTTTGTGCAAATATCCGCATTTACGATGATTTTTCATCGACTTTTCGAATTTTTGCGGTCACAACGGCAAAAACGAGGTAAATATCGGCAAATCGTGTTGACTTTTTGCCATATAAATGATATAATATCGAAAAGCAAGGGAGGTATTTCAGAATGAATGTTTACGAATATTTAAATATTGATACAAACGAAAAGCCGCTCGACCGCATTGTAAGCGACGGCGGCTACTGCGGGATCTTCAGAACGATCTGCTGTATAGGCGACAGTCTTTCGTCGGGTGAATTCGAAGCGTGCGGAAAAGACGGAACAAAGAGCTATCACGATATGTTCGACTACTCATGGGGTCAGTTTTTGGCACGCGACTGCGGCTCTCGTGTATACAATTTTTCCCGGGGCGGCATGACGGCGACGGAATACATAAACGGCTTTGCCTTAAGCAACGGTTTTTGGGACACCGACAAGTTGTGTCAGGCATACATAATCGCTCTCGGCATAAATGATTTGTTCGGTTTAAAGCAGCCTCTCGGCTCGATCGACAGCATATGTCCCGATGATTTCACGAAAAACGCCGACGATTTTGCGGGTTGCTACGCAACGATAATACAGCGTATACGGTCCATGCAACCGCACGCACGTTTTTTCCTCGTGACGATGCCGAGAGAGGGCATTGCGGAGGATGAGGGAAAGAAAAAGCACGCCGAATTGCTTTGGGAGCTTTCAAAGCTTTTCCCGCACACTCACGTTATAGACCTTTACCGTTACTGTCCCGTTCACGATGCGGATTTCAAAAAGCGTTTTTATCTTTACGGGCATCTCAATCCGTCCGGCTACAGAATGACGGCAAAGCTCATCGAAAGCTACATCGATTACATCATACGCCACGATTACGAGGATTTTCGTCAGGTCGGACTTATTTCGTCACCGGTATACGACGAAGCTCTCGATCCTCAATTAAAATAATTAACTATCCCGTCGTATATGCCGAGAGCATAATCGGCGGGTCTTTCGTTCATCGCCGCCGCCTCCTCACTGTTTGTGATAAAGCCCATTTCAAGCAACAACGCCGGCATTGCCGTTTTGCGAAGCACATACAGTGTGGGACGGGCAAACGTTCCTCTCGACTGCGTACCGACTATATATTGAAGCCACAGCAATATGCTTTCGGCGAGCGGATAGGCCTGCGACGAGAGGGAATAAACATATGCTTCGCTTCCCGTTGCTTCTGGCAAGGTCGACGCATTGGCGTGCAGGCTTATGAAATAATCCGCACCCCATTCGTTAGCGGCATTAGCACGAGCCGCCAGAGATGAGGAGTTCGACGTTCCGAGTATCTCATTCGGTGAATTGCGCGATGTTATCGCCTCGAAATTCGGGTCATCGTTCAGCATATCACGCAACAATATCCCGATTTGATATGTAAGATCCGCTTCCTGAAGTCCGTTTCCCTCCGCACCCGAGTTCGGATTTCTCGGATTATGGCCTTGATCGATAAATATTTTGATTGGCATACGCACCTCCGATAATTTT
Source organism: uncultured Lachnospiraceae bacterium (assembly GCA_964498965.1). Classification (GTDB taxonomy): domain Bacteria; phylum Bacillota; class Clostridia; order Oscillospirales; family CAG-272; genus CAZCJU01. The sequence continues at coordinate 3,487 of CAZCJU010000075.1, read as the reverse complement.
TCGGTAATATTATATGAAAAGCTTGAATTTTTGTTATTTGTGTGGTACAATACCATGCGAAGCAACCGAAAGGAAGTTTGAAAATGAAATATATTGATATGCACTGCGACACGGTCGCGGAAATGTACTACAGAAAGCGTGACGGCAAGCCCTACGGGCTTTACGAAAACGATCAGCACGTGGACATAAAAAAAATGCTCGGCGGCGACTGCATGGTGCAATGCTTTGCCGCATTTGTCGATCTGCGTCGCGACAAGGGTCCGTTCGAATACGTAAATACGCTTATAGATCTGTTTTTCGAGCAGATCGAAGCAAATTCAAAATACATACGTCATGTAACGAACACGGAGCAGATAAAAGCCAACAGCGAAAACGGAATACTGTCCGCACTTCTCACGGTAGAAGAGGGCGGAGTGATCGAAAACGACATTTTGCGTGTACAAAAGCTGTACGACAGAGGCGTTCGCATGATAAATTTCACTTGGAATTACGTGAACACGCTTTCCACGCCTAACGGCTTCAATCCCGAAACGGGCGATTCGACACTCGAAAAGCACGACGGCTTAACGCCGCTGGGCTTCGAATTTTTGGCAGAGCTTGAACGGCTCGGAATAATAGCGGACATTTCGCACATTTCCGATGCGGGACTTTGGGACGTGCTTAAAGCGGCGAAAAAGCCGTTTGTCGCAAGTCATTCGAACTGCCGTGCCTTATGTGACAATGCACGAAACCTCGACGACGATATGATTAAGGCAATGGGAGAACACGGCTGTGTTGCCGGGGTAAACTTCTGCTCGCCGTTCATCCACACTCACACAAGCGTTGCCGATTACGGCGTTACGGCGGAGCGTGCGATAGATCATGTTATGCACATGATAAACGTCGGAGGCGAAAATCTGCCCGCAATAGGCACGGATTTCGACGGGGTCGACAGCCTTAATCTCGAAATCAAAAATTCCTCGTATATGCCGTTGCTCGAAAGAGAAATGCGTAAAAGAGGCTTAAAGGAAAGCACAATTGAAAAAGTAATGTACAAAAACGTATTCGGAATATGCAAGGAAATACTCGGTTGACAAAAACTCGCCGTCTGTCGGTGATCATCTCCGCACTGCTTCTGCTTTCGTCGTGCGGCGGTATATCCGACGAAAAGGAGGTCGTTCTGACGAGATCGGAGAGTTCTCCCGCAGTCGGCGGAATATCCGACCCGCATAGCGGTTCGCTTTCGCTTTTCGGTAAAGGCTCTTCTTCGTCGGTTTTACAAAAAAACACTCATTACGGTATTGCTTTTTCGACCGAAGGTTCCTTAACGGGGCTTGAGCTTTCGGCATTCGGCTCAAACGGATACGTTTCGGTCGAATTGTATTCTTACGGCGGTGACTATTCCGAAAGCGTTCTTTCCGAGCCGCTTATTCGCGACTGGATATACGTCGAAGAAAACGGCGAGGTCCACGGCGTATATTTTTCCGCAAGCGTCAAAAGCAAAAGCGGCAGGTATCTGCTTGTTTTCGTCACGCAAAACGACGGACTGACAGCCGCCGTCGCAACAAAACCCGACAACAACACCGGGAACATCGTGTATTACGCAAACGGTGAAAAAACCGATACATCATTCGCATTCACCGTAATGTTGCACGATTGAAAATTCGGTCGGCAAAGCTTGTTTTTTGCTCAAATTACTTGACAAACGGGAAAAAAAGTGATATGATGTATATTGAAGATATGTCGCACGGACTTAACCTCACAGAGAGCCGTTTCGCGGGCTGAAAGGACGGTAGGGGAACACGTTTTGCGGTACCGCTTCGTTTTATGCCGCAGGAAATGGCGGCACGGGTACGCCCGTTACAGGGTAATAGAGTATAAAGTTGAGTGGAACCGCACGAATGTGCCTCGACGGCAGTAACCGTCGAGGCGTTTATTTTTCCCACAGGAGGGACAAAATGAAAAAAATACTTATCCCGGTTATCGCCGCTTTCGTTGCGGTATCGGTAATGTTCACGGTATATCAGATAAAAAATCCGCCGTCCCCCGAGGTTGCGACCTCATACACGCAGGGCAAGGTCGAACTGTTGCTTTACAATTACGCCGCAGATGAAACGACCGTTGACGATACGGAGTTTGAAATATACGGTGTCATGATAGAAGAAGCCGTTAAACGTGACGGAGTGACGTGCGAATATGTATATTTCGACAAAAACGGCGTTCGGCACAAGGCAAGTTCAAATGGTGAACATACGCAGAGCGAGGGCGAAAACGGCGAGCTGCTCAAGCTTGCGGGTGAAGTCGGAACAAACGGCTTTACCATACCGACAAATTACGATTTCGATACTGCGGAACGGGACGAGGTCAAGATATATCTAAATACGTCATCGGGCGTACGTTTGTTGACGCTGACGCACGACGGCTTCGAGCAAAGCGTATACGCACGCATACGTTCGGAGTTTGATAACGAAACAAGCAAGTAATAATACTTTATATATGTGAGGAAAACAAAATGAAAATTGATTTCGGAACAAAAACGATCGAGGTCGATGAAGCTTTATCCGTATACGAAGCGGCAAAGCAAGCGGAGCTTATCGACAAAAAGGTAATATGTGCCAAGGTCAACGGCACGATAACGGAGCTTACCGCACCGCTTGACGGCGACTGCACGGTCGAGCTGTTGACATTCGATGACAACGATGGCAAGCTCGTATTCCGTCACACGGCAAGTCATATTTTAGCTCAAGCCGTATTGAGGCTTTTCCCCGATGCCAAGCTTGACAAGGGTCCGTCTACCGAAAACGGATTTTTCTACGATATAGACTGCGATACCCCGTTCACGCTTGATGTTTTGAAGCAGCTTGAGAGCGAAATGAACAAGATCATTAAGGAAAATCTCAAGCTTGAACGATTCGTTTTATCCCGCAACGATGCAGTTGCGTTTATGACCGAGAAGGCTCAGCCGTACAAGCTCGAAAAGATAGCTTCTCTTCCCGACAATGCCGTTCTGTCGTTCTACCGGCAGGGCGAATTCACCGATATGTGTACGGGACCGCATCTGTTCTCGACGGGCGTCGTAAAAGCCGTAAAGCTTATCCAATGCACGGGAGCTTATCACGACAACGACAGCTCAAAGAAAATGCTTCAGCGTATCAACGGTGTCGCTTTTCCGTCCAAGCAAGAGCTTAACGACTATTTAACGGCGGTAGAGGAAGCAAAAAAACGCGATCACAACAAGCTCGGACGCGAGCTTAAATACTTCTGCACAAGCGAATACGTGGGACAGGGACTTCCCTGCTATATGCCCAAGGGAGCGAAGCTTTTCCAAATTTTGAACCGCTATGTTCAGGACAAGGAAGAAAACGAATACGGCTACGTCATGACGCGTACGCCGCTTATGGCGAAATCCGACCTGTATAAGCTTTCCGGTCACTGGGATCACTATCTTGACAGTATGTTCGTTCTCGGCGATCCCGAAAAGGACAAGGAGGTGTTCGCTCTGCGTCCG
>CAZCJU010000074.1:0-7177 GCA_964498965.1 uncultured Lachnospiraceae bacterium | reverse complement strand
GCCGTCCTGAATATCGTAGAAACGGTTGATCAAATTGGTAATAGTCGTCTTTCCCGCACCCGTTGCTCCGACAAAGGCGACCTTTTGACCCGGCTTGGCATACATTTTTATGTCGTGAAGTACTATTTTGTCCGGATCGTATCCGAAATCGACACCGTCGAATACCACATCACCGCATAACGGCGTGTAGGTGACGCTTCCGTCCGCTTGGTGAGGGTGCTTCCAAGCCCATTTGCCCGTGCGTTCCTCGCACTCGACCGTTTTTCCGTCGATTTCTTTCGCATTTACAAGTGTTACGTAGCCTTCGTCCTTTTCGACAGGCTCGTCAAGCAGTGCAAATATTCTTTCCGCTCCGGCAATTGCCATGATGATAGAGTTTATCTGCTGCGAAAACTGTGATATCGGTTGATTGAACGTTCTTGTGAATTGCAAAAACGGAACGAGCGAGGCTATGTCGAAGCCGCCTATGCCGTTTATGGCAAATACACCGCCGATTATGGCAACGAAGACATAGTTTAAATATCCGAGATTTCCCATTATCGGCATCACGATGTTGGCAAGACCGTTTGCGTTCTTGGTACTTTCGTAAAGTTCGTTGTTGATCTGCTCAAAGTCCTCCATAATCTTGCCCTCGTGATTAAAGACCTTGATGACTTTTTGTCCCTCGGACATTTCCTCGATGTATCCGTTTATCTTGCCGATGTCGGCTTGACGCTTACGGAAATATTTCGCACTTTTTGTTCCGAGCTTCTTCGTGATCAAAACCGCAAAAAATACAACGATAAATGCAATAAGCGACAACAACGGAGAAAGTATGAGCATAGAAACCGTTGACGAGATTATCGTGGCGGTAGATGAAATAAGATTCGGTATGCTTTGGCTGATAAGCTGTCGCAATGTGTCCGTATCGTTCGTATAAACGCTCATAATGTCACCGTGCTGGTGCTTGTCGAAGTACGGAACAGGCAACTTTTGCATATGCTCGAAAAGCGAATTTCTTATGGAACGAAGCGTTCCCTGAGTGATGTTGACCATAAGTCGCTGAGCGATAAAAGTGGTGATCACGGCGACGAGATATATCGATGCCAACCGTATAATGTCCTTGATGAGTGCGGGCTTGTTCAAATTTCCCGATTCCATGGCAGGCTCTATATGCTCCGATATGAGCGTCTTGAAAAACATCGTTCCGTTTGCCGAAGCTACGGCGGATAATATAAGGCTTAGAAGAACGATTATACAGAATATCGGGTATTCCTTTGCAACGAATTTGAGAACCCTGCCGATAGTTTTTACTATGCTCGTTTTCTTCTTTTCGGACTTGACGTTTTTATTCATCGAAATCAGCTCCTCTCATCGCAAGCGAGTATATCTCTCGGTAAATATCGTTGTCACGAAACAACTGCTCGTGCGTTCCGACACCCTTGATCTTGCCCTCGTCAAGCACGATTATCATATCCGCATCGACTACGGAGGTCACCCTCTGCGTTATTATTATCTTTGTAACGTCGGGAATGTATTCGGCAAATGCCTTGCGTATCGCAGCCTCGGTGGTGTTGTCGACCGCACTCGTGCTGTCATCGAGTATAAGCACACGGGGATTTTTGAGCAATGCACGTGCTATGCAAAGACGTTGCTTCTGACCGCCCGATACATTCGCACCGCCGCGTTCGATGTACGTGTCGTAACCCTTGGGAAAAGAGGTTATAAAGCCGTCTGCCTGTGCCGATCTGCAAGCGGCAATAAGCATCTCGTCCGTTGCGTCGGGATTTCCCCAACGCAGATTTTCCTTTATCGTGCCGGAGAAAAGCTGATTTTTTTGTAATACCATGGATACGGAATCACGTAAAACCGTCAGATCGTAATTCCTGACATCAATACCGCCGACAGTGAGCGAGCCGCTCGTTATATCATATAAACGAGGGATCAGTTGCACAAAGGTCGTTTTTCCCGAACCCGTGCCGCCCAGAACAGCTACCGTGGAACCGGAAGGGATCTTTATATTTATATGCTCGAGATTCAGATTGTCGGCGTTGCCGCTGTACGAAAAGCATACGTCTTTAAATTCGATCTCGCCGTTTTTGACCTTCGTCGCCGGCTCTGCGGGATTCTTTATGTCAATGTCCTCTTCGAGTATTTCGAGAACACGCTCCCCTGATGTTTTTGCCATCGTCAGCATAACAAATACCATGGATATCATCATGAGATTCATCAAAATGTTTACGGAGTACGAAAGAAAACTCGTAAGACCGCCCGTCGTCATTGCAGTACCGCCCGAACCGACGATGAGCGACGCTCCGAACCACGATATCGCAACTATGCAGGAGTACATGGTTAAATTCATTATCGGAGAGTTGAGTGCAACAATGCTCTCCGCCTTAACAAAACACTTGTACACAAAATCGGATGCCTTGCGGAATTTTTTCGTTTCGTAATCCTCTCGGACAAACGATTTTACAACACGCATCGCAGTGAGATTCTCCTGTACACTTGCGTTCAGATCGTCGTATTTTTCGAAAACACTCTTGAATTTCGGAAATGCCTTAAATACTATCGTTCCCAGTGCCGTACCCAAAAACAGAATGGCTGCCACAAATACCATGGCAAGATTTGAATTTACCCTAAACGACATTATCAATGCACTCACAAGCATTATCGGTGCCCTGAAACACATTCTTATCATCATCTGAAACGCCATTTGTAAATTCGAAATGTCCGTCGTCGTCCTCGTTATAAGTCCCGCCGTGGAAAATTTGTCCGTGTTGGCAAACGAAAAGCTCTGTATCTTTTCGAAAACCGCATAACGAACGTTTTTTTCGAAGCCGGCAGATGCCTTGCAGGCGGTCAATGCCCCCAACGCTCCGAATACAAGGGATAACGCCGCCATCAGCAGCATTAGCGAACCGATCTTGATTATGTGATCGATGTCGCCCTTTTCCACACCGTCGTCGATGATCGATTGCATAAGATAGGGTATCGTTATCTCAAGCAATACTTCGAAAACCATAAGTATCGGCGTGATTATGGCAACACGCTTGTATTCGCCGATATATTTTGAAAGCTTTCTCATCATTTATCCTGTTTTACCTCCTGATCATTTACCGCTTCGTAAAGCTTTTGTATGTATGTAAGCATATTTTTGCGTTCTTCTTCATTTAATGCTCGGTCGAAAATGTCCTCCGTTTGCAGGATCTGGGAATGGACCGCTTCGTTAATTTCCTTGCCTTTTTCCGTTAAAACCAATTGCTTCAGGCGTCCGTCGTTCTCCACACCGTGACGTGTTATAAGACCGTTTTTTTCCATAAGCTGTAAAATGCTCGTGACCGACGAACGGCGGATTCCGAACTCCGTTTCGATATTTCGCTGATATATCGGAATATCCCTGTTTCGGTCGAGATAGCCGAGTATCATGGATTGCATTCGAGTAACACCCATGTTCAGCGTTACACTGTCGAGCCGACGCCGCATACAATTGTTTAAACGCATTACCGCCCTGCCGACACGTTCGTTTTCTTCCATTTGTGTTTTTTTGCCTCCCCGATTTATGTTAGAAATCTAACAGATGATATCATCTTGATTTGAATTGTTCAACCGTTAATTGTGAATATTTATCGGTATTGTACTCACCGCCGTGCAAAATAAACCGAATTACTTGATGTTCATAATAAATTTATATTTGCTTGATGACGTGACAATATTTTTGTGATAGTATAAAGTGTTCCAAATGATACACATTCAAGGTGATTGCATGAAAAAAACGGAAGAAATAACCGAATTTTCGTTGAGCGATATCGAAAAATGCTTTTTGTTTGATGCCATGCCACGTGATGAGCTTGAAGGGCTTTTGAAGAACGAAACGGTGAAGATCATATCGTGTGATGACGGCGAAATCATGCTCGATTCCGAAAATTTCGCAAATGCCCTTTTCCTCGTCCTGAAAGGCTCGGCGGCGGTCTGGAAGAAAAACGAACGAGGCAGAGAGGTGTTCTTGCGTTTTATATCAAAAGGCGAACTGTTCGGTGCGGCAACGCTTTTCGGCAGGGAAGAAAAAAACAGCTTCTGTACCTCGGTAAGAGCAAAGAAAAAATGTACGGCACTTATGATACCGGCGGCGTGCGTTACGGAGCTTTTGCTCGCTCACCCCGAAACGGCGATAGAGTATATTCGCTTCTTGTCCGAAAAAATTCGGTTTTTGAATTCTAAGATCGATTCGTATACGACCGACGGTGCGACGGATCGACTGCTGAAATATCTGAAGCAACGCAAAAACGAGGACGCGAACGGCGAAAGCCTGAAAAATATAAATATGAGCAGACTCGCAAAACAGCTCAATATCGGCAGAGCCTCGCTGTATCGCTCACTTGACGAACTTGAAAAAAATCGTATGATAGTGCGTAAAAATAATACAATATATATTGTGGGAGAAGAAAATGAAAAAATTAACTGAAATTTTATCGCTTGTGCTGGTGCTTGTGCTGTGCCTCGGATTTGTGTCGTGTGCTTCGACCGAGAATAACGGTACGGACAGTGCCGATACGCAAGCCGAAAACGGTAAGGAAAACGTGACCGTTAAAGTAGCTGTCTTGAAAGGTCCTACCGGTATGGGAATGGCAAAGCTGATGAACGATTACGGCAATGAGTACGACTTTACACTCGCATCCGCACCGACCGATATCACCGCAAGTGTTATCAAGGGCGAATACGATGTCGCCGCCGTGCCGATAAACCTTGCCGCAACGCTCTATAAGAAAACGAATAAAGCCTATAGCCTTGCGGCGATAAATACCCTCGGCGTGCTTTACGTGCTTGAAAACGGCAATACCGTGAACTCCGTAGAAGATCTACGCGGCAAGACCATATACGCAACAGGTCAAGGCTCTACTCCGGAATATATCCTCGATTACGTTCTTACGGAAAACGGAATAGACCCCGATAAGGACGTTACGATAGAATATAAGACCGAGCATTCCGAACTTACGACATTGCTTGCCGCCGATAAAGCCGCAATAGGAGTGCTGCCCGAGCCTAACGTCACTACGGCAATGAGCAAAAACGAAGATCTCCGTGTCGCACTCGACCTGACCGAAGAATGGAAAAAAGTATCGCCCGACAGCGAGGTCATGCAGGGATGTATAATCGTTAAAAACAAATTTGCCGAAGAACACCCCGAAGTGTTCGAAGAATTTCTTACTCGCTATGAACAGAGCGTCGAATTTGTAAACGACGATCCGTCGGCGGCGGAGCTGATCGCCCAAAAGGAAATAGTGCCGTCGGCGGCAATTGCGGAAAAAGCGTTGCCGAGATGTAAGATCGTGTTTATACGAGCCGAAGAAGCAAAGGACAGACTGAACGGCTTTTTGAACGTGCTTTATACAGCAGATCCGCAGTCCGTAGGCGGAGAAATGCCCGATGAGGACTTCATTTACAAAAAGTAAAAGCGTGAAAAAAACGGTGTCGACGATCGTCGCATTACTGTTTTGGCTTATAGTCTGGTTATTGATTGCCGTGAAGCTCGACAGCGAAGTGCTTTTGCCGTCACCGCTCGATGTGCTTAAACGCCTCGCGGTACTTTGTAAAACAACGGATTTTTATATCGATATACTTTATTCGCTGTCGAGAATATGTGCGGGCTTCGCCTTGGGTGCGATACTCGGTGTCATTGTCGGTACTTCGATGCACGTCAGCCGAATGATGCGTACCTTGCTTTCACCCGCCTTGGCGGTGATAAAAGCCGTGCCTGTCGCATCGTTCATAATTTTAGCCCTGATCTACATGGGAAAAAATACCGTGCCGAGCTTTACGTCACTCCTCGTCGTGTTGCCGAATGTTGCGGAAAATACGTTTGTCGCACTTGAAAATACCGATAAAAAGATGATACAGGTATGCGATATCTACGGCTTTTCGCTCCGTAAACGAGTGAAAATGTTGTATATCCCTCAGCTTCTACCGTATTTGAAAGCGGCGGTGCGTTCGAGCGTCGGAATGGCGTGGAAAGCCGGCGTTGCCGCCGAGGTACTTTGTACCCCGAAAAATTCGATAGGCAAAAACCTTTACGAAGGCAAGATCTACCTCGAAACAACGGATGTGCTTGCCTGGACCACGGTGACCGTGGTGCTTAGCGTCGCAATAGAAAAAATAATATTGCGTGCGGTCGGAGGCGAAGAAGGAGAAAAAAATGGACATAATTCTCGATAACGTGTGTAAAAGCTATGACGGAGTGAAAGTGCTTGAAAATTTTTGTGCGTGCATAAAAGAGGGAAGCGTCACATATATTAAAGGCAGATCGGGAATAGGTAAAACGACATTGCTGAACCTGATAGCCGGTATCGAAAAGTGCGATAAGGGCAAAATATACGGTACGGAACAAAAAAAGATCTCTTTTATGTTTCAGGAGGACAGACTTTTTAACGGATTTACGGTTCGCGATAATTTGCTCGCCGTGTGCGACGACGGAGAATTTGTGAACGAAATATCAGATAAGTGCCTGTGCGGGGAATTTTCGGATAAATATCCGCGGTTTTTGTCAGGCGGCATGAGCCGACGCGTAAGTCTCGCACGCACGTTGCTGTATAACGGCGATATTCTCTTGCTCGATGAGCCGTTTAAAGGACTTGATAAGGATACGGAGAGGCGTGTGTGCGAAAACATCATGCCGTATCTGAAAAACAAGACCGTACTGATAGTGTCACATGACGACATTTCGATGATCGAATGCGACACCGAAATTTATGTCGGATAAAATAACAAAAATAAATTCAAATTGACACAAAAAATGAGAAAAAACACTTGACAAAATCGTGCTTATATGGTAGAATGAAATAAACAAAAGGTCAGTTGACCGAGAATTTTTTACGGAGGTATATCTCAATGAAGAAGATCATTTCTCTCGCACTCGTTGTTATGATGATATCGGTTCTTGCGATCTCCACATTCGCAGCTACTACAGCGACCGAAATCAACAACAACAAAGCCGCTTGGACTGACGTAGCTCATGTATCGTACGACGAGATCCAGAACTACGACAAGACCGGTTTCGTTGTAATCGGCGGCGACGCAGCTAAAATGGCTGCCGTTACGTTCGAAGCAGGTAAGCAGGGTGCTACTTTCCGCGGTTGGGTCGGTACGACAAAGGAGATCGCAGGATTCTCCTACAGCATCAACGGCGGTGCTAAAGTAACCG
>CAZCJU010000073.1:0-7264 GCA_964498965.1 uncultured Lachnospiraceae bacterium | reverse complement strand
TAATAAACATTTTTAACAGCATGAGCATCCTTAAGCTCTCCTGTTGTATTTCCTCTTACTCTCCATGCATCATGCTTGCTTCTGTCCTCTTCTCGGAACTCCGGAAGCTCAACAGGCTCCATCATCTGCCCGATACCGGCATCCGATGCGATGATTACTGGGTGGAGATACTTATCCGCAAGGTCAAATGCAAGCTGAACGGTATCTACATTCTCCTGTACCGAATTCGGTGCAAGTACGATGGTTCTGTAGTCTCCATGTCCGCCGCCCTTGGTAAGCTGCCAGTAGTCTCCCTGTCCCATGAAGATGTCTCCGAGGGCTGAACCTATACGCATTACATCTATAATTACCGCAGGAAGATCGTTACCCGCAAGATATGAGATGCCCTCCTGCTTGAGCGAATATCCCGGACCCGATGATGTTGTGAACGCTCTTGCACCTGCTGCCGCTGCACCGTACACCATGTTAATTGCCGCTATTTCGCTTTCTGCCTGCAGGCAAAGACCGCCGACCTTCGGCATACGGCGAGCCATATATTCCGCTATTTCCGTTTGCGGTGTTATCGGATAACCGAAGTAATACAGGCAACCTGCCTTGATAGCCGCTTCCGCAATCGCTTCGTTACCTTTCATCAATACTTTTTCGGACATTTTGTTCTCCTTTATTTCTTTTCCACTTTGATTACGGCATCGGGACACATCGTCGCACACATGGCACAGGCAATGCACTTTTCCTCGTCCGTCATTTCCGCAGGGTGATACCCCTTACCGTTCAGTTTATCCGTCGCAAGTTTCAACAAGCCTTTCGGACACGCCGCAACGCAAAGACCGCAGCCCTTGCACCGTTCGGTTCTTATCGTTACCTTATTCATACAGTTCTCCGTTTTCGATTTTGAATAATATTATTACTCGGTTTTTACCCGAATATTTTTTTCGTGACATTTTTGATCCGAAACGCATTCGGCACTTCGTTCATTTCAAGCGTCGTTGAGGTAAAGGCCGCCGGAAGCGACGTAAGCTCGCAAAGTCGATCCGCATAGTCAAGTGAAGAAAGCACGTCGTTTTTCGTCGTTTCCGCTCCCAAATTACTGTTATTCACTATTTGCGTGCATTTCAGTGAGCAGGCACTTTCGATCTGCCTCATTATCTCGACCGCTTCTTCGGGCGTTGCGGTAAGCGGGCGATATTTATTCGCCACGAACAGCATTTCGTATCCGAAGCTTTTTATCCTATCGCCGAGAAAACCCAGTGCCGCAGAGCCTTCGGCATCTCCGCCGACATCTATCACGACGTAAGCTCCGTGATCGAGCCGTGAAAATATCGAATAGATTTCCGGCGGAAGCGACGGTATATCAACATTGGTATTCGCAAATTGCGGTGCGATAACGTCAACGCCGGCAGAGGTAAGCAGTTGCTTCGAGTCCGCTCCTCTGAAATACGGGTTTACGACATCCATATCGACAAAGCACATACCGCGTTGAGGATCACGGGCTTTTAACTCCAGTGCGAGATTTACGGCAACATTTGTTTTGCCGGAGCCGTAATGACCGCACACGATCATAAGATGTGAAGCGGGAAAATCGACATCTATCACAAGATCACCCCCATCTACACTTAAGTGTCTGTTCATGATAGCATATTTTTTATTTTATTGCACAGGTATCTTGTTAAATATTGTTGAAACAAATGTAAATTTTAAATAATTTTGAAATTACCATTGAAATATTTTATTAATTATGCTATACTTTAGAATATTTACACGAATACATATCGATGAAAGGCAACGAATATGCTTCAATCCGTTCTTATAAATGTCTTTACCGATTCATTTAAGAATATTTCCCTCTCACGCTTCGGTCTTTTCGATTTTTTAGATATTTTAGCGGTCTGGTTTTTGCTGTATCAAGCCTACAAATTCATACGCAACCGACGTGCCGCAAAACTTCTTTCCGGCGTTTTGATATTGGCACTTGTATTTCTCGTCAGCGTCGTTTTCGAAATGCACGCACTCAAGCTGATATTTTCGAATCTGTTTCAGGTCGGAATAATATCCGTGATCATACTTTTTCAACCCGAGCTTCGTTCCGCACTTGAAAAGGTCGGTGGTGCAAACGCTCTCAAGGGTATAAAAAACATGACGGAAACAAAGCCGACTGTCGAATACGAAGCAATGATCGACTGTCTTTGCGAGGCGGTATGCGAGCTTGCAAAAGAAAAGACGGGAGCATTGATAGTGATAGAGCGTAATGTCAAGCTCGGCGACATCGTAAAGACCGGTACGGTCATCAACGCCGACATTTCCACTCCGCTCATCAAAAACATTTTCTTCAACAAATCACCGTTGCATGACGGTGCGGCGGTAATATCCGGCACGCGGCTCTATGCCGCAGGTTGTTTTCTTCCGCTGTCGGTCAACAACGATATTGTAAAGGATCTCGGAACACGTCACCGTTCGGCTATCGGCATGAGTGAAAATTCCGATGCGGCGATCATAGTAGTGAGCGAGGAAAACGGAACTATATCCATTGCGTTAAACGGCGAATTAAAACGAAATTTCGATTACACAAGCTTAAAAAATCAGCTGATCTCGCTCATCGTAACGCAGCCGAAGAGAAACGTTGCGACAAAAATATTCGGCAAGGACAATTCGCAGAAAGGAGAGTAATTCATGAAACGCAGCAAGCAAAGCGATCTCGAAACGGAAGAGGCATACGGCGATTTCAAGGTAAAGCAAAGCAAGCTCGGCAACGGCATTGCAAAGGGTGTAACATTGTTATGTGCTTTAATAATATGGTTTTTCGCCGCAACGGGTGAAAATTCGGATTCGGAATACACATTTACGAACATACCCGTTACACTTACCAACATTCCCAAGGGAATGAGTGCTTTTTCGGGAACTACTAATGTGGTTGACGTAACTGTCGTTGGCAAACGAAACGAGATAAACAAACTCACAAAAGACGAGATAAAGATCTTCGCAGACTGTTCTTCCGTCGAGGCACCCGGCAGATACGACATAGACATCCACGCCGAGCTGAAGGACGGCATTTCATTGAAGGCACTTTCCAAAAACACAGCGTATGTACACATATCGTCATCTGCGACAAAGGAATTGCAGATAGATGTAAAGGCGTTGAATTACACTATTCCGCCGAGCTGTACATTAAAATATTCGATAATCACCGAGCCGAGCGTGACCGTATCCGGTCCGGAAGATGAGCTTTCGAAGATCGACTACGCCGCAGTAATCATTTATCCCGGAAGCATGACCGCCTCGAGAACCTGTTCGGGTACGATTTCGCTTTTCACCGCCGATCATGAGGAATACACGAACGCCTACGTTACCACCTCGATCGACGAGGCGATAGTTCAGGTCGAGCTTATTGCCACAAAGGATATTTCACTTACGGTCGGTACAAAATACGATTATTTTAGCGAATCCAACTCAAAGCTCTCCGTTACACCATCGAGCATACGTGTCAGCGGTTCATACGAGATACTATCGGAGATAGAATCGCTCGAGGTTTACACGGTCGACGAAACAGCCGTTACGGACGGCTCTGTAATAAATGTTTCGCTTAAGCTTCCCGACGGAGTGAAAAGTATTGACGGTGTCACCGACGTTACGGTAAAAACGGAGTTATTCGGCACGGAGGACAAGACGCTTGTATTTCCCAAGGAGCTTATTACGGTAAGGGGCAAGAATTCGGCATACGATTACGTCATACTTAACGATATCAAGATCTCATTCAGACTTACCGAGGGTTATTATTCACTGTTTTCTCCCACCGATTTTTCGGTGACGATCGATGTAAGCGATTGTACCGAAGAAAATTCCACGGTCGTTGCCGCCATAATACTAAAAAGCGAATACAAGAATGCATACATTCTCGGCGATACCGACAAAAATGTAACGGTAACGCTTTCGGAGCATATACCTCAAGAAAACGGAGGCGTGCTTGAATAAATATCTCATACGAAACATTTCTTTGCCGATAAACGAGAAGAGCGATAGTGCGGTCGAATACGCGATAAAAAAAGTACGCAAGCTCGGGATTGAGCCGTTACTCGGGAAAATATACAAAAGATCCGTCGATGTGAGAAACAAGAGCAATCCGATGTTTGTTTATTCGGTCGCAGTCGAGGTATCGCAGGACATCGACTGCGGTGCGACGATGGAAGATGCCGGTTTTGTGAAGTTGCAGGACAGCGACATACCGCACGTTTGCGGAAGCGAGCGGCTCAGATACCCTATCGGCATTATCGGCTTCGGTCCGGCAGGTATGTTTTCCGCACTTATTCTTGCCGAACGCGGATATTCCGTAATCGTTTTCGAACGGGGCGATGACGTAAACACCCGCACGAAAAAAGTACGCATTTTCAATTCCCGTTGTGAGCTTGACACGGAAAGCAACATACAGTTCGGTGCAGGCGGTGCGGGTACGTTTTCGGACGGTAAGCTCGTAACGAGAATAAACGACACATATTGTAGGTACGTACTCGAGCGTTTTGCACAATTCGGTGCGGGCGACGAAATACTGTCCGACGCAAAACCTCACATAGGCACGGACAGGCTTGTTCGTATTGTTGACGGATTCGACAAAAAGATTTCCGAGCTTTCGGGCAAGATCCTTTACAATACGAGAGTTGACGATATCATCGACGGGAAAGACTACGTGACGGTAAAAACGAATCGAGACGAATATCTCTGTTCATGCGTGATACTCGCACCCGGTCACTCGTCAAGAGATACATATGAAATGTTGCTTTCGCACGGAATATCGACAGAGGTCAAGCCTTTTTCGGTCGGAGTACGATGCGAGCATCTTCAAGCGGACATAGACAGGGGGCTATACGGAGTTCTTTGCGAAAAATACCGCAATATTCTTCCGAAAGGCGAATACGCTTTATCGCACAGAGAAAACGGCAGGGGTGTATACACGTTTTGTATGTGTCCCGGAGGACAGGTCGTTGCCGCAGCAAGCGAAGTCGGCGGTATCGCCACGAACGGAATGAGCATACACAGCAGAAACGGTATCAACGCAAACTGTGCCGTCGCCGTTTCTGTCTTGCCGAGCGATATAGGAAAGCATCCGTTTGACGGAATCGAATTTCAGCGTAAATTGGAACACAGAGCGTTCGACGTATCAAGCAGTTATCACGCCCCTGCACAGACGCTCGGAGATTTTTTAAGCAACAGACACGGAAGCGATTTTTTGCGTGTTAAGCCGACGTATATGGGCGGGCAGGTTGTAAAATACGACATAAACAGGATCTTACCCGAGTTTGTTTGCGATATGCTCAAGCTCGGATTTTACAAATTCGGCAAAAAAATCAAAGGTTTTGATTCTTGCGACACTGTTTTGACCGCTCCGGAAACGAGGACCTCGTCACCTTTACGTATTCTTCGTTCCGAAAGCGGGCTTTGTCTCGGAACGAACGGCATTTACCCATGCGGCGAAGGTGCGGGCTATGCGGGAGGCATCACGAGTGCCGCCGTTGACGGGATCAAGACCGCAATAAAAATCATGGAAAGGTACAGACCGAATTGAAAAGCACGGCAAGGGTTACAGAGCTTCTCGAAAACGGCTATGCCGTCGTGGAAGCTGTCCGACATTCGGCATGTGCCGATTGTCACGCCGCACGTAACGGTGAATGCGATCACTGCGAGTTGTTTTTTGGCAACTCCGATATCAAGTGCAAAGCGGTAAATTCCGTCGGTGCGAAGCTCGGAGATAATGTTATCATATCAGCTCGAAGTCGCAACGTGATCTTAAATTCGTTTTTGATCTTCATAATTCCGCTCATCTCAGGCGGCTTTGGCTACGCTCTCGGTCAGGCACTCGGCAAGAGTGACAAAATATCGGCAATATTCTTTTTACTGTTGCTCGCCGTCGGTTACGCATCCGTATATCTGTTCACGCGTTTTTCGCACGGTAAAACAGACACGGTCTACATCACGGAAATTATAAATAACGATGAAAAATAAATGCGAATGGTTAATCTCATCCCCGGATCCTGAGCTATGCCGCCGTTTAGCCGAGCAAGTCGGGCTTCTCTTCCCCACCGTTCGTCTTCTTGTATCAAGGGGATATTCAAGCGGTGAAGCAATAGACGATTTTGTAAACAAGAAAACCGAGTGCTTTCACGATCCGTTTCTCCTGAACGACATGGACAAGGCTGTCGTTCGTTTGGACGAGGCACTGAAGCGTCACGAAAAAATCACGATTTACGGCGATTACGATGTTGACGGTGTCACGAGCGTTGCGGCACTGCACACGTATTTAAAAAAGTACACCGACAATATCGATTGCTACATACCCGACCGCACCTCGGAGGGTTACGGTATAAATTCTGGTGCTATAGAACGACTGGCGTTAAGCGGAACGAAGCTGATGATCACGGTTGACTGCGGAATAACCGCCGCCGACGAAGTAGAATACGCAAAGAAGCTCGGCATTGACGTAATAGTTACGGACCATCATGAATGTGCCGATGTACTTCCGCAATGCATTGCCGCCATTGATCCGAAGCGTTCCGACAGCACGTATCCGTTTTCGTATCTTGCGGGTGTCGGAGTTGTATTGAAGCTTTGCACGGCACACGCACAGTATTTGCACACCGAGAACATTGAGCTTGCGAAAAGCGATTTCAACTCATTGATATCCGTAACACGGCACGTATGTACCGAGCTGTGCGACCTGGTATGCATAGGAACAATAGCCGACGTAATGCCTCTCACGGACGAAAACAGGCTTATCGTTACGGCGGGACTTCATCTCGCCTCAAAAACGAAAAACATCGGTCTTAAGGCATTGACGGACGAGTGCAGACTCATCGGAAAATTGACCTCGTCCGCAATAAGCTTTACGCTTGCACCGAGGATCAACGCCGCAGGACGAATGCAAAACGCAAATGCGGCATTGGAGTTATTTTTGACGAACGATTGGGTTACGGCACGCAATGACGCAAAACTTTTATGCGAGCTTAATGTAAAGCGTCAAGCCGAGGAAAATAAAATACTCAATCGAGCCATACAAATGATCGAGGAAGATCCGAACATATTGGATCATAAAATGATAGTATTGGGCAATGACGGCTGGCATCAAGGCGTTATCGGAATAGTTTGCTCTCGGCTAACCGAAAAATACTATGTTCCGACGATACTCGTTTCGTTTGAAAACGGCAAAGGAAAGGGTTCGGGACGCAGTATTCCCGGCTTTAATCTTTTTGAGGCTCTTAACGCTTGCAAAGAAAAGCTCGAG
>CAZCJU010000072.1:0-7297 GCA_964498965.1 uncultured Lachnospiraceae bacterium | reverse complement strand
AGAACGAATAAAGTAACCATAGAGAAAAAAGAAAAACCGGGAAGTTCATATATAAAGACCGGTTATGAACCGCTTGGGACGGATGGTAAATACACTCTTCTCAGGGTACATCTTTATACGGGAAAAACTCATCAGATACGCTCACATATGGCGTTTGCCGGACACCCGCTGATCGGTGAGGGCAAGTACGGAGTGAACAGAGAGGACAAGAAAAAAGGATATCATTATCAGGCACTGTATTCCTATAAAATCGTTTTCGATTTCGAAAACGAGGGTGTTCTCGGATATTTGAGTGGAAAGACGATAACCGCAGATACGAAAAATATCGGATTTATGAGGGATTTCGGTATATGAAAGCGAAATATTTTCTCATAACGACGATATCCGCATTTGTTACGGGAATACTTTACACGTTTTACGATGTGGGATTTACAGCCTGGTTTTCGCTTTGTCCGTATTTTTATGTACTGCTTAAAAGAGTAAAGTGCGACGGAGTAAAGCCGAGAAGAATGTATTTGTCCGGACTGTTGTTTTCGTTCGTGTATTATTCAGCCGTTTTTTACTGGTTCACGTATCAGTACCCGCTCGATTTTATGGGCTTTTCGAAAACAATGTCGGTAGTGTACGTGATCACGGCATGGTTCGGTATGTCGATGCTTTATTCGATTACACTTGCGTTGGTACCGTATTTGACGGCACACTTTTCGAAAACGGCTCTGTGTGAAAAATTTCCGTTCACGCTACCGTTTTTTATCGGGATCTGTTGGAGTACGGTCGAATGGATGCATACGAAAACCTTTATGGGCGTTCCGTGGACACGACTTGCTTTGACACAGCAAAAATATTTGCCGGTGTTGCAGATATCGTCTGTCTTCGGTTCGTATTTCGTTTCGTTTTTGATCGTTTGCTTCAATGCTTGTACAGCGTATGCACTGTATGCATTCGTGAAAAACGGGAAGAAAAAATGCACTGCCGCACGTGTCGCATCGTTTACCGCCGTCGGCATTTTTCTCGCAAATTACGTGTTCGGTGCGATTGCGATGTACGCTGACGAAAAAAACGAGAGCGGCGAAACCGTAAAAGTGTCTGCAACACAGGCAAATATGCTGTCACAGGAAAAATGGGCGGACAACGCAAACGATACGGCGTATCAAAGGTATTCCGAGCTTGTTTGCAAAGCGGCAGAGGAGGGAGCAAAGCTCGTCGTGCTGCCGGAAACGGCGTTTACCGCCGACTTGAATGAGTTCGTCGGCTTGAAGAATAAAATTTCCGCTCTTGCCGAACGGAACGATTGTATATTGCTCGTCGGAGCGTTTGATTCCGAAAACGACAAAACATATAATGCGATATATACGTTTTATCCCGACGGAAGCGTGAAAGAAAATACATATAAAAAACGCCGCCTTGTTCCGTTCGGTGAATATTTGCCGGCAAGAAAAATATTCTGTACCGTTTTTCCGTTTTTGAATTCGCTTAATTTGTTTGAAGACGAACTTACAATGGGCAGTGAGAGCGAAAACGCCGAAACCGAATACGGCAATGTCGGATTTCTGATTTGCTTTGATTCGATCTACGAGAAGCTCGCACTCGACAGTGTAAGGGACGGTGCCGAATTGATCGCCGTGTCGACAAACGATTCATGGTTCTTGGATTCGTCCGCAATATATGAGCATAACGGGCAATCCGTTTTGCGTGCGATAGAAACACGCCGTTACGTTGTCAGAGCGGCAAATACGGGAATGAGCAGTATCATTTCACCTACCGGCAAGATCAAAAAAAGCATAGAACCGCTCGTCGCAGGTCAGATAACCGATGAGGTCGTGTTCAGAAACGATATGACGATCTATACATTCCTGCCGAATTTGTTTATCGCAATTTGCCATGTAATTATTTATTCGTGCCTGTTTTTACCGCAAATTATAAAAATATTTCGCAAAATTTCGGAAAAAATTAAAAAAAGACTTGAAAAGACCGAAAATTTGTAGTATACTGTGAGAAGTAAATAAATAAGCAGTGATTTAACGATAAAATAAACGAAGGGAAGTGCTTGGAATGAGTACATTGCACGTAATAGATCACCCTCTTATACAGCATAAGCTGACTATAATGAGGAAAAAGGAAACGGGATCGAAGGATTTCAGAGAATTGCTCGAAGAGATTGCAATGCTTATCGGCTATGAAATAACGAGAGATCTTCCGCTCGAAGAAGTGGAGATCGAAACACCCGTTGCGAAAGCAAAGGCTAAGGTTATAGAGGGCAAGAAGCTCGCTATCGTTCCTATCCTTCGTGCCGGCTTGGGCATGGTCGACGGTCTGCTCTCGCTTGTACCGGTTGCAAAGGTCGGTCATATCGGACTTTACCGTGACCCGGAAACTCTTAAACCGGTTGAATATTATTGTAAGCTCCCGCTTGATGTCGAGGAAAGAATAGTTATAGTCGTCGATCCGATGCTCGCTACCGGCGGCTCGTCCGCTGATGCCATCGATATGCTTAAGGCAAGAGGATGCAAAAATATCAGGCTTATGTGTCTTATAGGTGCCCCCGAGGGAGTTGCTGCGGTGCAGGCACGTCATCCCGATGTCGATATTTACCTTGCAGGCCTTGACGAGTGTCTCAATTCACACGCTTACATAGTTCCCGGACTGGGTGATGCGGGCGACAGATTGTTCGGCACAAAGTAAACATATGCTTAAATTGTTAACAAAATTATAATTTTATTATTGTTCTATTGCATTTTTTGATAATGTGTGATACAATAATAACATATGTTGTCGTGTTGCACGGCAAAAAACAGATAAATCGTACATGCTTATAAAAGCAACCAGTCGGGAGGTGTAAGAAATGGCAAAATGCAGTATATGCGGAAAAGGCGTTGCTTTCGGTCACAATGTATCGCACTCCAACCGCAAGACAAACAGAACATGGAAGGCTAACATAAGAAAAGTAAAGGCTACTGTAAACGGCACGCCGAAAACAGTTTGCGTTTGCTCCCGTTGCCTCCGTTCGGGAAAAGTCACAAGAGCTATATAAACTCAAAACAACGGTGCGTAACTGTGCTTCGGCGTTCGTATCGGAGAATACAAAAACCGTCTGCTTGTAACAGTAAGCAGACGGCTTTTGTTTGAAGGAAATCGAAAAAATGAAGAAGATATATATTTCATCGAATACGAGTAATGATATTGCGAATAATTTGAAGAGCCTCGGCTATTATCCCGTGCTTTTGCCGCCGTCAAGCCGACTTGATACCCCGGTGGCTTCTCATGCGGATATGCTTTTGTATAAGCTCGGAGATGAGTTGCTTGTTTGCGAGTACTATTATATGCAAAATAAAGAGCTGTTTGAAGGCGAAAAATTACTTTTGACTGCCGAAAAACACGAAAAAAATTATCCTAATGATATACTGTTCAATGCGTTCGTGTATAAAGATATGCTTGTCGGCAAGCTCGAAAAATTGTCCGTATATGTACGAGAATACTATAGTTCGTTTACTTGCGTGAATGTAAAACAGGGATATGCGAAATGCTCATGCGTCGTGACCGACGATACGTGTATTACGGCGGATAAAAGCATATTCGATAAACTGAAAAACAAAAACTGCATCGAAATCGGCGAAGGGGATGTCGAGCTTGACGGCTACGATAAAGGTTTTTTGGGCGGTGCATCATTTTACGATGACGGAAAAGTTTTTTTCTTCGGCGATTTATATACGCATAAAGACGGAAAGAGGATAGAATCACAACTCAAAAAGTACGGAACGGAAACGGTGTGCCTGTCGAACGGACCGTTGAAAGACCTCGGCGGAGCGGTGATCTCAGCTTGAACGAAGCCTGCCGAGGACGATACCCTTGCATTCTATGCTGTCGTTATCGGTGAAACATATGTCGCTGTATTTCGGATTGAGCGAAACAAGCCTGTCCTTGTAATATTTTTTGATGTAACTTTCCCCGTTTAGTATGAATATTCCTATTTTGCCTTGCTCTATCTCCGAGCCGGATTCGATGATCACTATGTCGCCGTCGCTGAAGCGAGGCTCCATGCTGTCGCCTCGTACCCGCAAAGCATAATCTGCTCTGTCGGTAAGCTCGTTGAGTACGAGCGTAAGTTTTTTCGTACATTCGGAGTCGAGATAATTTCCACGACCGGCGGAAACCGGAGCATCGTAAAGAATGATCTGACGTGTGTTGTCATCCTCGACAACGAATAGGTCACCCATTCTTTTTTTTCTCTGCATAGCCCTGTTGTATGCATTACACAGAGAATCATATATTTTATCATAATCTTCACCGTCAACGGTGCGAAGCATCTCGACTATTCGTAATTCTTCGTCGGAAATATCATTGCCGCCGATCAGCTCATGTATGCTCACATTCAGTGCTTTTGCCAAGATTTCGAGCGTTTCGAGCTTAACGCTGGCTGTTTGCCCTGAAAGTAATTTGTTTAATGTGCCTATGGGAATTCCCGATATCTGCGACAGTTCTTCGTTCGTAATATTGAGTTTATTTTTAATACGTTTAATATTGTTTAACCAATTCACGGGCGTTCTCCTTTTCGACATAATTTTCTCTTTTCAATACCATTATACATAAAAAAACCGAAATGTCAATAGGAAAAACGAAAAAAATCGCAGAAAAGTATAAAATCCTCTTGACAAATTACCGAAAATGGTGTATAATGATGATACTGAGAATCCAAAAAAGATAATAATCCCTCGAAAACGGAGAAAATAAGATGAATAATGTCGTAAAACTTCAAAGAAGAACCGAATATCGTGCCGTAACGGCAACACAGGTACTGGCAGCTTTACTCGGATGTGCTACACTACTGATCGAGCTTGCTGTGTATTTTATCGAATATTCCGTATATGCGATCAAGCTGTTTTTGAAAACCGACACGGCAAAGGGTATTGCGGTATTTTATCGCAGATATGTTCGTATATGGATATATTCGACGATCACGTGTGCTGTGCTTGCGAATTTCGGAAGTGCAAGGCTCGGTCTGACGTGCGTATCTTTGTGTGTTCCGACCTGTATAGTTTATACTTTGCTGTCAAAATTGCCTCGTGCGGAATGAAAACGATACAATTTGAGCTGTATAATTATTTCTTGCGGATTTAAAAACCTACGAATGTGTATAAAATGCATAGAAAATCAAATAAAATTTTGTGCAACCGTATAATCTTAAAAAAAATCTCTTTATAAGGTATTGATTATGTCACATTTTAATGGTATAATACGCAGAGTAATTAAAGTCGGTTAATTTCCGCAGAACATGAGGAGGTTCTACTCTATGAAAAAGGTTCTCGCCCTGATGCTGTGCTTAAGTCTTTGCATCCCGTTCTTTACGGGCTGCTCGAAGAAGGATGACGGCGACAAGGGTGCAATCATCAATATGTACATAAGTTCCGAAATCAGAGATTTCGACCCCGCAACCGCATATAAGAATTCCGATGCGGTCAAGATCCTCGGGCTTTTATATGAAGGCTTGATGAAGATCGAAAGCAACGGCAAGCTCAAAACGGGTGTTGCCGAAAAGTACACGATCGATAAAGAAGAAAACAAAATTACTTTTGACATAAAAACGACTTGTTGGAGCGACGGTGAGCCTGTTACATCGGATGATTTCATGTTTGCGTTCAAGCGTATACTCGAGCCGAGCTTTTCCAGCACTGCGGCGGTTTTGCTTTATAGCATAAAAAACGCTCGTGCGGTAAAAGCCGGAAATGCAAGCATAGACAGCCTTGGGATCACGGCTCCCGATTCGACATTGCTTCAAATCGAACTTGAGGAAGGTGCAGACTTCGATGAGTTTCTCGAGAATCTCGCCAGTCCCGCTCTTGTTCCGTTAAGACAGGATAAGGTATCCAAACCGCTTACGGATGAAAAAACGGGTAAGGTTCAATTTGACGAATACGATATGCAGATCACCGATACCTCATGGTGCGAAAGAGCTACAATGAGTGTTGCTAACGGTCCGTTCTGCCTTAAAACCGTAAGCGATGACGGTGTAAATAATGAATTTGTTCTCGAAAGAAACAGATACTATCTTACGAACGGAACGGTTTCCGATGAACAGAAGAACGTTAAGCCGTACAGAATAGTTATCCATTATGATTATTTCAAGGGCGATTACGAAAACGGCTTAAAGACACTTGCACAAGAATACAATAACGGCACTTTGTTCTACAATTCTGCATTTGACAGCGAAACATATGCAAGCATAAAGGATGATTTGACCGTTACGGATATGTTTTCGACTGCATCTTACACCTTTAACGGTGATAATCCGCTGTTTGCCATTGCCGAGATCAGACAAGCACTTTCGCTTGCACTTGACAGAAACGAGATAGCTAATCTTACCTCGGGTATGCATGTTGCGGCTACGGGTCTTGTTCCGTCCGCAGTTTACAATACGAAATACGGAACCTCCTTCAGATCCGTACACGGCGATGCTATATCGGCCACGGCGGATATCGATGCCGCTAAAGCTCTTGTTAAGAGCGTGACTTTGCCGAAAGACGCTGATGGCAACGCGATAAAGTCGTTTACTTTGTATTACAGAAGCTTCGTTGAGTATAAGCTTGACGAAAAAATCGCAACTTATGCCAAGGAGCAGTGGGAAAAGCTCGGCTTCAAGGTTACGCTTAAAGGTCTTGCTCGCACGGCTTATGACGAATGCTTCGAAAATAAAACATATGATGTGATTTCTTTCGACTATCAGACCAATTCTACGAGTGCGATTTCGACGCTTGCTCCCTTTGCACTTGAATATAGCGGTGAAGGCAAGGATACCGTGCTTAACGATTTTACCTCGAAGCCCGCATTTTCCGGTTACAACAGTGAAGCGTATAATAAGCTTATTGACGAGGCTTATGCCTTGAAGCCCTATTCGGAGGAAAGAGCGAATAAACTCTTTGAGGCAGAACAACTGCTTATGAAAGATTCTCCCATTATTCCTCTGTTCTATTATCGTGATGCGTATACCGCAAGCTCGAGCCTTAAGAAGATCGGTTCGTCCATATACGGATTCAGATATTTTACTAAGACCACACTGAAAAATTACGAGGATTATCTTCCCGTAACAGCCGCAGACGATGCGGCGGCTCAATGAATATCGCTTAGAAAGTCCGGTCCCGGACACAAAAGGCACTGCATACAATGCAGTGCCTTTTTCACACGGGAGTAGTGATGGGCTAACAAAATATAAAACTCAAGGCACCGAATAACAGTGCCTTGAGTTTGTGATCCGATCTTATTGCGATCGACCGAACGTGTCAATTGTTTCTCTGACCGAGTGTTT
>CAZCJU010000071.1:0-7302 GCA_964498965.1 uncultured Lachnospiraceae bacterium | reverse complement strand
TTTGCAAGCGACGCTTGCCCAAGACATACGGCAACGAGATAATCAATGAAATACAGGTTATCACCCCGTCACGCAAGGGTTATGCGGGTACCGTCATGCTCAACGCACGCTTGCAACAGATCTTAAATCCGCCCATGGCGACAAAAAAGGAACGCAAGGTTCGCGAAACTATCTTCAGAGTCGGCGACAAGGTAATGCAGATAAAAAACAATTACGATATTCCGTGGGAGAAAAACGGCGTTGAGGGCATGGGTGTTTTCAACGGCGATATCGGCACGGTGACCGGAATAGACGATCAAAGCAACGAAATAACGGTTTCGTTTGACGACAAAAGTATCGCTTACCCGCCGGAAAACGCAGATCAGCTTGAACACGCCTATGCCGTCACCGTTCACAAAAGCCAGGGCAGTGAATATCCCGTAGTTATAATTCCGCTGTTCAACACCTCGTCCATGCTTCTTACGCGAAACCTTTTTTACACTGCCGTAACGAGGGCTCAACGAATGGTAATACTTGTGGGCAGTACAGAGGTCGTATGCAAAATGGTCGACAACAACCGTCAATCATTGAGGTACACCTCGCTTACGGAGGCGTTGGAGCTGTGAAAGGTCTGCCTCTTATGCCGCTTGCGTTTTTTCCGTCCGTATGTATGGGTTGCGGAAAGACGATCGATGTTAAAAAGACTCCTCCGTTTTGCGAAAAATGCGGTAATATCTGGTCGAGTATGCAGGGATACGTCTGTCCCGTCTGCAAGAGGACGGTCAACAGTTGCATATGTATGCCGTGTTTCAACACTGCGGGAGTTATGTCGCACTTTTACGCCTCCGTTCCGTACTTTTCGCAGGATATCAAAAGGCTTTCGGACGAAGAAAAGAAATTCAAGACGCTCGGCGAGCAGGTGCTTTTGTCCTTAAAGCACAAGCACGATCCGGAGCATTTCGATTACGTTTCGGGACTTATGATCGAGCGGATCAAATACGAAGTCAAGGAAAAATTCGTTGTCGCATATCCGAACAGGAAGCTCGCACCGAAACTCTTGTACGGACACGATCAAGCGAAAATGATAGCACAACGTATAGGTCGGGAGTTTAACGCACCCGTATTTGACGGAATATTGCACTGTAACAAGACAAGCGAGCAAAAGCTGCTTGATTTCGACAAGCGTGGAAAGAACGCAAAGGACAGTTATTACGTCAGGCAAAACGGCAATCGTCGGATCTCAAGGTGCATTGCGGGAAAAACGGTCGTATTTGTCGATGATGTTATAACCTCGGGTGCAACAGCCGCATGGTGTGCTTCTCTGCTGCGTCAGCTGGGTGCAAAGGACGTTTTGGGCTTTTTTGTCGCTCGAACCTGCGGCATTTGTGATATTGAACAAAAAAGGACTTAGAATATTGTGCAATATGACGAAGGATTATTTAAAAAATCTTATTGCAATAATTCCGCAAATGTGATAAAATGTGTATTGTGGCGGCACAATAATGCCGTAATTCGGAGGCTCATATGATGATCAAAAAAATTGCCGTTGACCTCGGTACATCAAACACACGCATATACGAAAACGGTCGCGGCGTAGTGCTTAACGAGCCTTCACTCGTTACCGTAAACACCAATGCGAACAGAGTGGTGAGGATAGGTGCTGATGCCGAAAGTGTCAAAGGCAAGGCTCCCGATTCCGAAGAAACAGTTCGCCCGCTTTCAAACGGAGTTATCAGCAGATACAGGCACACGCTTATAATGCTGAAGAAATTTCTGAAAAAATCGTGCGGGAATCTCATCATACGTCCCGATATGACCGTTTGCGTTCCTTGCGGAATATCCGATGTCGAGGAACACGCCGTAAAGGACGTTTGCTCCGAGGCGGGTGCGAAAAACGTGTTTCTGATAGATTCTCCGCTCGCCGCCGCAATAGGTGCGGGCTTAGATGTCACATCCTCCGTCGGAAATCTTATAATAGATATCGGCGGCGGAACTACCGATATAGCGGTTATCTGTTCCGGAGGGGTCGTATGCTCCGATTCCGTCAAAACGGGCGGTTTTACAATGAACGATTCGATAATAAAGTACGTGCGACGTCGCTATCTGCTTGCCATAAGCGAAACAAGCGCGGAGCGTGTCAAGCTCAAAGCGGGTGCAGTTTGGGGCGGTGACAGCGGAAAAACGGCAGATGTACGGGGAAAGTGTCTGCAAACATCGACGCCTCGTTCCGTAACGCTTACCTGTGCCGACATGGTCGAATCGCTTGAAGAACCGATAACATCCGTAGTCGAAGCCGTTTGCGGCGTTCTCGAGCAAACTCCTCCCGAGCTTATTTCGGACATATCGAAAAACGGCATACTTTTGGTTGGCGGAGGAAGCAAGATTTACGGTATCGACAAGCTCATTTCTTCGGTCACGGGTGTTCCCTGCCGCATAGCCGCCGACCCCGAAACACGGGCAGTCGTGGGAGCCGGCAGAGCCGCCGACCTCGGACTTCGTTTAGGCACGGGAACGCTTTCTCGCTATCGAACACGTTAATCTGCCGCAATATGCGGTTTTGGAGGAAATATGAAAAAAATATTCGCAATGCTCATTGCCTGCGGTATGTTGATCTCGCTTGCGTCCTGTTCTTCCGACAGCAAGGATACGACAGCCGACGCAGGTACCACAGCAAGTACCGAAACAGATGCTCGGAACACAAACGGCACTGCTACGGATAACGGTACAACGACCGACAGCGGTGCAAACACCGATGTACAAACGGACGCACCCGTTACCGAAAAGCTTAAGACATTATACAAGTGGACTTTTGACGATGAAGAGGTCCTTGACACTTGGACGCCGAGCGACAATATCGTTTCCTGCGAAATAGAGAACGATGTGCTTAATATCACGCTCAGCGAAAGCGACATCGACCCCTATTATATGTCCGAGCTTATCGAGGACGACGTTTTCACCGAAGACATCAAAACGATCACGCTCAGAGTAAAGAACTGTACCTCTGTCGACCAGGGTGCGATCTACTACTGTACCGAGAGTATGCAATTCTACGAAGGTGAATCATTTATAAAATTTACCTATCAAAACAGCGGCGAAAATGCGGATTGGGAGATCGTTACGCTCAACATCACGGAAATTGCGGACACACTCCCCAACTGGGACGGTTGCTTCACAAGACTTCGTCTGGACTGCATAAACAATGCTTCGGACGGTAATTTCTACGTTGATTATATCAGCATAAACGGCTGATCGTAATTAAAATAATTTGCGTTACGGCATACGCACAAAAAAGCCGATACAGGAGAGAAACATGAAAAAGCTTTTATCTTTGACAATTGTACTCGCTCTTGCCGTTTGCTCCCTCGCTTCATGCGGCGGCGACAGCAAGGACACCACAGCGGACACCAAAGCGGACACGACCGTTGCCGACACCAAGGCGGACATGACGGACACCGAAACAAAAGGCGACACCACGACAGCAGGCGGCGAGACAACGACCGATGACAAGACCGAGCAGACTGATGCTCAAACCTCAGATGCCCCCGCAAACACAAAAGCACTTCTCACGATAGATTTCACGGACGAGGATGCCTGCGATCTGTGGGAACTCGGTGCAACCGGCACAGCAGATGATGCTTACTATGACGATAAGGAAAAATGCTTCGTTGTCGATATCGTACAAGACGACGCTCAGATCCAGTGCAACAGCTTCGAGGACGGTGAGGAGATCGATGTTGAGGATATCAAATCGATAACGATCGTAGCGAAGAATGCCACAAACGACACTAAGGGTCAGATATTCTTCTTCCTCGACAACACAACCGCTCCCTCCGAAGCCTGCTCCGTATTCTACGATTATCAGTACTCCGGCGAAAATGCGGAATGGGAAACCGTTACGATCACGTTCGATGAGGATTCGCTACCCGGCAATTGGGAAGGCTACCTCACCGGCTTCCGTTTCGATATTTCCGACCACGGAACAGAAGGTCACGTTTACCTCAAGAGCCTTATCGTAAACGGCTGATCGGCTGATCGATTTAATTTGACTTAAAAAACAAGGCTTTGACCGAAAGGTCAAAGCCTTATTTAATTTAGATACGGTCGTTTTCGCTCGACCGTTTTTGTTTTTCAATGCTTTTCGCATTTACGAAGTTGTTTGCCGCACAGTGCAGCAATATCACCGACACGCTGAATATCAAGCCGCCCAAAATATCGGTGAACCAATGCACGCCGCTGACAAGACGACCGATTACCATAAACGCCGTAAACAGTCCGAGCAGGATATTCACCGCATTGCGGAATGCCGCATTTTTTATCAAGCGGGAAAATTGCATCATCGCCGTAGGCAAAACGCACATGGCAAGCATCGTCGTGGACGACGGATACGAGGCTTCAAGCACGCCATCTATCAATACGGGACGGCGGTTTATCACAACAAACTCAAAAAACGCATATGCAACGAACACTACGATATAGAACACGCCGAGCAGCAGTATGCCGCTGTCAACCTTTAAAAGCTTCTTTCTCTTTATCAGCTGCACGAGGCCGAGTGCGGCAAAGCCGGAAGCGATGAGTATCGCCGCAACGCCCGCCCAATCGGTTATTTCGTATAATGTCATATTCACTCCGAACAACTCATGAACGGCGTTGTTCAAAGTACTGTACGCCACGCTCGATCCCTGCGGACCTATTTGACGCACGTCAACAAATTTCAGCGACACCGTATAAAGTACAAATACGGCAAAAAGCACCGCCCCCGAAATCAACTGGATCCTTGATTTTTTCATTTTTTCTTTCACCCGAACAAGTGCCGTCAAACGATGACGGGTGCTTCCGTCAAACGATGACGGATGTTTCCGTCAAACGATGACGGTTGTTTCCGTCAAACGATGACGGTTGTTTCCGTCAAACGATGACGGGTGCTTCCGTCAAACGATGACGGTTGTTTCCGTCAAACAATGACGGGTGCTTCCGTCAAACGATGACGGTCATTTGTTCTCCGCTCTTTTTACATATTCAAGCAACAGCTCCGCCGTACCGTGAGGACCGAAAACCGTGCTGTTGACTGCAATATCGTAATTTGTGATATCGCCCCACGTGCGATTCGTATAAAAATTATAATAATTCGCACGTTTTTTATCGGTTTTAATTATCCTCGTTTCCGCATTTTGCGGTGTGATCTTTTCCTTTTCGGCAATTCTCGCAACACGCTTTTCAAGCGGTGCGTGTATAAAAACGCTAATCAGATCGGGATTATCACGCAGAATATAATCCGCACACCGTCCGACGATAACGCACGAGCCTTGCTTTATTATCTCGTTGATAATATTATTCTGAATTATGTACAGCTTATCGTTGAGCGGAAGCTCCGAAATCGTCGTGAAATGATTGGAAAACATATACGCACCCGTTGACAGGGCATACAAAAGGCTGTTCGTCGCCGTTTCGTCAATATGGGCGTATACATCGGGTGAAACTCCGCTCTTTTCAGCCGCAAGAGCGATAAGCTCCCTATCGTAAAAAGGCACACCCATGAGTTTTGCCAGCTCCTCGCCTATCTCGCGTCCTCCGCTGCCGTACTGACGTCCGATTGTAATTATTGATTTGTAACTCATATCTGCCTCCGTATAATTATGGTATAAGTGATTCAAAACACCGTTTCGTCGCCGTGTTCAACGGCTTCGATCGGCTTCTTATTAGATATTACCATAAATTTTCAACTTTGTCAACCGCTTTTTCGTCGCTTTTTGTACGTTTTTGCACCGAAACACGAGTTTTTCGCCGACTGCTCCCTACTTTTCTCCGCCGTCGGTATTCTTTTTGGCATCTATTTCATGCAACTCCGCACCATAGCGGCATACCAATGACAGCAATACGAACATAAATCCTATGCCGATGCTTCCGCCGCCGCTCAATTCAAGTGATTCCGTATTTTCAATTACGTTGCCGATTATTTCGCACGCAATCTTTGCCGTTATTGTCGCAACAAGCGGAGCTACTGCCTCGATGATGCCGAAGCGGAACAATTCATTCGCTCCGGCAACGGTAAACGGCGTTCCGACTTCCAATTCGTTTTTAAACAGCTCATATGCCTTTTTAGACACGAAAAGTCTGCCGAAACACAATACTGCACCTCCGGTAACAGCCGCCCATACGGTACCGGTGCTTACTCCCGCTTCGCTTTGTAAAAAGGCATGAAGCGTCATTCCTTTAAGCTTGATCACCTCGTATTCGCCGACAAGCATACCCACCGCACCGACCGCACAGCCGCATATGCCCACGATACAGCAAATATAAACGATCTTACTTAAGATCTTTCCGATTTTCGAAAGCGTCTGAATTATATTGAGCGATCTCATTCTTATCTTCTCCTGTATAACAAAAGCTGTGCGTCTTTTGCGTCTTGAACGTATTGACAAACAAGTATAAATTCCGCATTTGCTATCACGCCGAAACAAGACGGCTCATCGGCGGCAAACGAATTCTCCGTTTGCATTCCGAGATATATCTCGTCGTCCTTGAGAAATTTCGTTTTTTCTCCGTTCGGCAGTGTGTATTCAAGGTTTACATAGCTTCCGACAAGCGGACACAAGTCATTAAGCTTATTCATTCCGAGAATATTAAGGCTGTTGATCTCTTCGATCAGTCCGTTCTTAAATTCACGATACTTTTCCTCTCCGCCTATCGAAATGTATTTTGAAATAAAGCAATTCTTGTCGGCACACCCCGTACACCCGTTTGAAAAACAGCACTGTGTACAATCCGCTCCGCATACGGCATTTTTCATTTTCGTATTCCCCCTTAAATTATACATAACAGGTATTATATAACGCCCGTTTCATTTCGTATGAATAATTATAGTCGAAATTTCGCATTTGTCAATACAGCGGAGGAAATTTGCAAAAAAGTTTACAAACGGCACAAAAGAAAAAGGACTCGCAACACATAAGTGTTGCGAGTCCGAATATTTAATTTCAGCCGAGCTTAGAAGCGTTTATCTTAATGCCGGGTCCCATTGTCGAAGCAATGGCAACACTCTTAAGATACTGACCCTTCGAAGCTGCGGGTTTTGCTTTTATGATCGCACCCATAAGTGTATCGAAGTTTTCGGTAAGCTTCTCTTTTCCGAACGATGCCTTACCGATCGGGCAGTGAATGATGTTCGTCTTATCAAGACGATACTCTATCTTACCTGCCTTAGCCTCTTTGACCGCTTTTGCGACATCGGGAGTTACCGTTCCCGCCTTGGGGTTAGGCATAAGTCCCTTAGGACCGAGGACCTTACCGAGTCTACCTATAACGCCCATCATATCGGGAGATGCG
>CAZCJU010000070.1:0-7475 GCA_964498965.1 uncultured Lachnospiraceae bacterium | reverse complement strand
ATGGTTCTGAAGTTTGTGAGCATACCGCCGGGCCAACGCTCGTTTACATAGTACATACCGGCTCTTTCGGCTTCTTCCTTAATGGCATCAGCCGCCTGCTTCTTCGTACCTACGAAAAGGATCGTGCCGCCCTCTTCGGAAAGCTGACGGACATACATATATGCCTCGTCGAATTTTTTAACGGTCTTCTGCAAATCGATGATGTAGATACCGTTACGTTCTGTGAAGATGTACTCTGCCATTTTGGGGTTCCATCTTCTTGTGTGGTGTCCGAAATGAACACCGGCTTCGAGCAGTTGTTTAATTGTAACTACCGACATTTTTTCCTCCGGTTTTTCCCTCCGCAACACGGTCTGCTTCGCAAACCCGATAGGGCAACCGTGCGAATCCGTATTGCGTGCGGATTTGATTTAAGTCATGGCAGCATTCGGCCATGCTTGGTCAGTATACCATGTTTTTCTTGTTTTGTCAATACTTTTTTACCGTATTTCGGTGTTTTTTTTCGTTTTGCACGGCACATTTTTTAAAAAACGGTCACGCCTTCGTTTTGTCTTTCCCTCTTTCGCAACTGTTTACGAGCGGTGCGAGCTTTTCCAAAAAGCGTTCCGTCTGTTCCTCGCATCTGCCGATAAAGTTTTTCGGCACGAGCATTTTGTCGATCTCCTCTTCCGTCATACCGAATTCCGAATGCGATGCGAGCCTTTTCAC
This sequence comes from uncultured Lachnospiraceae bacterium, assembly GCA_964498965.1. Classification (GTDB taxonomy): domain Bacteria; phylum Bacillota; class Clostridia; order Oscillospirales; family CAG-272; genus CAZCJU01. Next base: position 6,767 of record CAZCJU010000070.1, on the reverse strand, counting down.
AAGGTCGCACTTTTCGCCTTCTTTCATCTTTTTTATCGCCTGCATGGAGCATACACGTATCACCTCATGCACCGACTGTCTGTTCGCACCGTGCTTTACCGCTTCCATCATCAGGTTTTCGGTTACCGTAAAGGGTAAATATTCGCCGACCGAGCTTTCTATCATCTTTTCGTTTACGCAAAGTCCGCCGACTATATTATCGCAAAGCCTTAATATCGCATCGGCACACAAAAATCCCTCTGGCATTGATATTCTGCGATTTGCCGAATCATCAAGCGTTCTTTCGAGCCACTGTGTACAAGCCGTCATATGTGCGTTTGCGGCATCGGAGATCAAATATCTCGCAAGTGAGCAAACACGTTCGCTGTGCATGGGATTTCTTTTATATGCCATTGCCGACGAGCCGATCTGATTTTCCTCAAACGGTTCTTCTATCTGTCGGTCGTGCTGTAAAAGACGTATGTCATTTGCCATTTTGTATGCACTTTGAGCTATTGACGAAAGGACATTTAAAATTCTCGAATCGACCTTACGGGAATATGTTTGACCGGAAACATCATAGCATCCGTCGAAATCGAAATCGGAGCATATAAATCTGTTCATTTCGTCGATCTTTGCGGTATCGCCGTCGAAAAGTTCTACAAAGCTCGCTTCCGTTCCGGTCGTTCCCCTACAACCGAGCAGCTTCATGTTTTTTATCACGAAATCCGTTTCTTCGATATCGGATAAAAAGTCCTGTATCCAAAGCGTTGCCCGTTTTCCCACCGTCACGAGCTGTGCCGGCTGATAATGTGTGTAGCCGAGAGTAGGCAGGGCTTTATACTTTTCCGCAAATTCGGAGAGCGAGGCAAGCAACTTTACAAGCTCCTTACGCAAATATTTCAAGCCGTTTCTGTAAATTATCAGATCGGCATTATCGGTAACAAAGCAACTCGTTGCTCCGAGGTGGATTATTCCTTCCGCACGGGGAGCCGCTTTTCCGAAAGCGTACAGATGTGCCATAACATCGTGCTTTACCTCTTTCTCGCGTTCGGCAACGCACTCGTAATCTATATCATCGACGTGTTTTCGCATTTCTTCGACCTGCTCGTGTGTTATCGGCAAGCCGAGCGAGCATTGAGCTGAGGCAAGCGAAACCCACAGCCTACGCCAAGTTTTGTACCGTGTATCGCTTGAAAACAGCTTAAGCATATATTCCGAAGCATAGCGAGATGCCAACGGCGATTCGTATTTATCCGTCATTTTCGTTTTCACTCCCTCACTATAATGCTGTCACGCTCCGCTCCGACGGAAACGTATTTTACGGGGCAGGATATTTCCCGCTCTATAAATTCAACGTATTTGCGTGCCGCCTCGGGCAATTCTTCCCATTTCCGCACTTTCGAAATATCACAGTGCCATCCGTCGAAGCATTTAATTACCGGTTTAGCCTTATTCAGCAACGACGGGAACGGGAAATCGTCCGTACACACTCCGTCGATCGAGTATTCGGTGCATACGGGTATTTTATCCGCATAAGACAGCACATCGAGCTTGGTCAACGCTATTTCGGTCGCACCTTGCACCATAGCACCGTATCTTGTTGCCACTATATCAAAAGCCCCCACACGTCTGGGCCTGCCGGTTTTAGCACCGTATTCAAGTCCCGCACGGCGAAGCGTTTCCGCCTTATCGCCGAACATTTCGCAGACAAAAGGTCCTTCGCCAACGCAAGTCGAGTATGCCTTTACCACACCCAACACCTTGTCCGATTTTGCCGTCGGCAAGCCGGAGCCTATCGGGGCATACGCCGCAATCGTATTCGAAGAGGTCGTATACGGATAGATACCGTAATCGATATCCCGCAGCGAACCGAGCTGTGCTTCGAAAAGTATATTTTTTCCCTCTTTTTGCAATTTTCTCAGATAAGAACCGGTATCGCATATAAAAGGCTTGATGCTTTCACAGGATTCGTTCAGCCATTCATCGAGCATTTCGGCGGTAAAGGCACTTGCACCGTACACTTCGGTCAATATAAGGTTTTTCCACTCGAGCAATTCCGCAAGTCGTTCTTTCAAAAGCTCCGGATAAAGCAGTTCGCCTGCAAGCACTGTCTTTTTCTGATATTTATCGGAATAAAACGGTGCTATTCCCTGCTTCGTTGAGCCGTATTTTTTATCCTTAAGTCTTTCTTCCTCCAAAGCGTCGAGCTGTCTGTGCCAAGGAAGCAACAACGAAGCACGTTCGCTAATTTTCAGGTTATCGGGCGTTATTTTGATGCCTTTGCCTCGTACTTCTTCGATCTCCCGTCGCAGGCTTTCCGGATCGAGTGCGACACCGTTACCGAGTATATTCACGATATTTTTTCCGAAAATTCCCGACGGAAGCAAATGCAATGCCGTTTTTCCGTACTCGTTTATGACGGTATGACCCGCATTGCCGCCGCCCTGGAATCTTACCACCGCATCGTAGTCGCCGGTAAGCAGATCGACCATTCTTCCTTTTCCCTCATCGCCCCAGTTGACCCCTACAATAACGCAATTTGACATAAATATCTCCGTTCCGCATTTACGCTCCGTTCAATGTCGGAGCGAGCTATTTTATTCATACCGTTTTATTCTATACCGATAATTTGTTTTATCATTTTGTTGACGAGTTGCGGATTGGCACTGCCTCCGGACGCTTTCATGACACGACCGACGAAAAAGCCCATGGCTTTTTCCTTTCCCGCTTTAAGCTCAGCCGCCGTTTTCGGGTTTTCGTCTATGAGTTTTTTTATCAACGGAGCGAGTGTGTTTTCGTCGCTCACCTGAAGCAAGCCCCTTTCCTTTGCGATAAGCTCCGCAGATCGTTGTTCCCCGAACAGCTCCTCCGCAATTTTTTTCAAGCCTGCGGAGCTGACCTTACCGCTTGTATAAAGGGCTATCGCCTCGGCAAGATATTTCGGAGAAAAGGGTATTTCCTCCAAGCATTTTTCGTGCATAAGACGTGCTAAATCTCCGTTTATGAGATTTGCCGCCGATTTAGGCGGTGCATCAAAAGACACGACTGCTTCGAAATAATCGGCTTTCGCTTTACTGCGTGTTATAAGCTCCGCATCGTATTCCGATAAGCCGAATTCGGAAACATATCTTTGTTGTCTTTCGTCCGCAAGCTCCGGCAGCCCGTTTTTTATCCTGTTTATCCACTCGTCGTCTATGACTATCGGTACAAGATCGGGATCGGGGAAATATCTGTAGTCCTGAGCGTCCTCCTTGGAACGCATTTCGTGGCTTTCTCCCTTATTGTCGTCCCATCTTCTTGTCGATCTTACCACTTTTTCGCCGTCCCCAAGCAATCGCAGTTGTCTTTTTTGTTCGCTTTGCATGGCACGATACGCAGAGGCAAACGAATTGATGTTTTTCATTTCGGTCCTTGTTCCGAATTCCTTTTGACCGAAAGGACGAACCGAAAGGTTGACATCACAACGAAGCGAGCCTTCCTGCATTTTGCAATCCGACACGCCCGTATATTCAAGGATGGATTTCACCTTTTCCAAAAAAGCTTTTGCTTCCTCGGGTGTTCTCATATCCGGTTCCGTTACGATCTCGATAAGCGGCACTCCGCACCTATTATAGTCTATGAGCGAGTGTCCCGACAAACGATCGTGTATCAGCTTTCCGGCGTCCTCTTCTATGTGTATACGCATTATTCTTATTCTTTTTTTTCCGTTATCGGTTTCAATGTCGATATACCCGTTTTTGCATATCGGCATATCATACTGCGAGATCTGATAAGCTTTCGGCAGATCGGGATAAAAATAGTTTTTTCTGTCCTGTTTTCCGTACTTTGTTATTTCGCAATTCATCGCCAATCCCGCACTTATCGCATAATCGACAACTTTTTTGTTCAGCACGGGAAGTGTTCCCGGCATACCGGTACATATCGGGCATATATGCGTATTTTCCTCCGCACCGAACGTCGTTTTGCAGGAGCAGTATATTTTGGAACTTGTCGCAAGCTCCGCATGAATCTCGAGTCCTATGACTGTTTCGTAGTTCATTTATTTACACCTCCGAAAGCGTCGGACGAAGTTTATCGAAGCTTGTTTCCTTTTCGTATGCGTCCGCCGCACCGATCAATTCGCTTTCGTTAAACGCATCGGCTATAAGCTGAATACCTATCGGTCTGCCGACCTTATCAAGTCCTGCGGGAATGCTCATTGCGGGCAAGCCCGCAATGTTGACTGCGACCGTACAAATATCTCCCATATACATAGATACGGGGTTCGACCTTTCTCCGAACGCAAAAGCCGAGGTCGGAGTTGTCGGGGTAAGCAATACATCGTATTTTTCGAAGCAACGGTCGAAATCCGATTTTACCGCCGCACGCACTTGCTGAGCTTTTTTGTAGTATGCATCGTAATAGCCCGAGCTGAGTGCGTATGTTCCGAGCATTATTCTGCGTTTGACCTCATTGCCGAAGCCCTCCGAGCGTGTATTTTCATACAGTTCCGACAGGCTGTTGTATTTTTCGGCTCGTCTGCCGTATTTTATTCCGTCGAATCTCGCCAAATTCGAGCTTGCTTCGGCAGAGGATATGATATAGTAAGCACCGAGTGCATAGCGTGAAAGCGGAAGCGAACATACCTCGCATTTCGCGCCGAGGCTTTCGTAAATATTCATCGCTTTTTCGAGTGCATCTGCGATCTCGGGCTGTATTCCGTTTTCGATATATTCCCTCGGGATGCCTATTCGCATACCCTTTACGCCTCTTCCGACAGCCGACGTATAATTCGCATGATCGATATTTACCGAGGTAGAATCGGATTCGTCGTACCCTGTTATGACATTCAGCACCGCCGCACAGTCCGCAACGTTTTTTGTGAACGTGCCTATTTGATCGAGCGAGGAAGCGAACGCCACGAGTCCGAATCTCGAAACGGCACCGTAAGTAGGCTTTATGCCGACGCAGGAACAAAACGCTGCCGGCTGTCTTATCGATCCGCCCGTATCCGAACCTAAAGCAAGCACCGCCAAGTCCGCCGACACGCACGCCGCAGAGCCGCCCGACGAACCGCCCGGCACAAGCGACGTATTATACGGATTTTTTGTTTTTGCGAAGCATGAGGTTTCCGTTGACGATCCCATTGCGAATTCGTCCATATTAAGCTTACCCAATATCACCGCACCCGAATTTTTCAGTTTTTTTATAACGGTCGCATCATAAGGTGGAACAAAATTATACAGCATTTTCGATGCACACGTCGTTTTTATATCCTTTGTGCAGATATTGTCCTTAATACCTATCGGTATTCCGCAAAGCGGATCGCAATCGCCCTGTGCGAGCAAATTGTCCGCATTTTTCGCTGCTTTCAATGCTTCGTCCTCGCACACGGTAATGTAGGTGCGGAGTGACGGATCGTATTTTTTTATTCTGTCAAGATAATGCTTTGTCAGCTCAAGGGATGAGATTTTTCCGTTTCTTAACAGCTCGGAGTATTCAAGCAATGTATCCATTTTCACGCCTCATTCCACTATTTTAGGAACGACATAACAGCCATCATACCGTTCGGGAGCATTTTCGAGCATTTTCTCACGCTCGTAAGAGGGGCGGCTTTCGTCACTTCGAAGTGCGTTTTTCAAGCCGTTCATGCTTTGTGCCTCGTTATCGCATTGCGGCAGAGCAAGCTCGTTAAGCATATTTGCAAATTCTATTATCGCTCCCATATCCTCGCACCACTTATCGAGTTGTGTCGGATCGAGTTTGAGCTTTGCCAGCTTTGCGGTGTGTTCAACTTCTTCTTTTGATATCTTCATATTTCCTCCCGTAACGGTATTTTGCCGCATTTTCGGACATCGAATGCGTACCGAATGCTCTGCAAAAATAAAAAAGGCAGGCTTCACCGAATGAATCGGAAGACGCCATTGCCCTCGCAGGAGTATTGTACACTTTTTTTGTTCGTTTGTCAATACGATATTGCGAATTTTTCGCCGTTTTTCACTGTTTTTTCGCCGTTTGAAGTAAAATTCGACTTGACGATATTGGTCTGCCAATCGGATATCAAAGTAGTCAGTTATATGCCTTGGTTTTATTAAACGGGTTAGACCATCTCGTTAAGGAAAAATTACATATTAAAGGCTACGGCAGATATGTAGATGATTTTTATCTTATACATAAGGACAAATCGTATTTGCAACACTGTCTCTCTGTAATACGCAATTACCTTGGCGAGTATGGTCTTGAACTCAATGAAAAGACACAGATATTCCCATTAAAGAACGGCATAGACTTTCTCGGCTTTCATACTTACCTTACCGACACGGGCAAAGTCATCTGTAAGGTCAGAAAACGCAGTAAGGATAATATGCGGCGTAAGATGAAAAAGTTTGCGAAATTATACCGCAACGGTTTAACATCGCTTGAAAAGGTACGCAATTCATACGGCGGATGGCGTGTCCACGCTTCTTATGGGAATACATATCATCTGATTCAAAATATGGATGATACTGCCGATGCCTACGGAAACTCCGACCTTGGAATTAACGCATCCAATGAGGGATATCTTGAAAGACATCCATATGCCAGTCGAGAGTATTACTCCCTATGTAACTTCAACATGAACGAGGTTGAGATCGTGGATCAGACGGAATTGCCCGGAATGTTTATGAGTGGGATGTAAGAAATATACAGAACGATTTTTGAATATTTAATAAAATCGCCGGCTTAGTGTAAAATAATAATCGGAAAAAGAAAGAAGATTCAAGTAATCGAGTAGGAGGGACATTCTCCCTCCTCTCACACCACCG
>CAZCJU010000069.1:0-7879 GCA_964498965.1 uncultured Lachnospiraceae bacterium | reverse complement strand
ACCTGCCGTATGCCCCCATGATAAGCGTACTTATGGGCTTTACCGCCCTTATTCCCATAGCGGGTGCGTATATAGGCGCGGGTGTCGGTGCGTTTATGATAGTTATGGTGTCACCGGTGAAAGCACTCGTGTTTTTGATATTTATCGTACTGTTGCAACAGATAGAGGGAAATTTGATATACCCCAAGGTCGTCGGAAATTCGCTGGGCTTGCCGGCGATTTGGGTGCTTGCGGCGGTAACGGTAGGCGGAGGCATCATGGGAATATTCGGTATGCTTTTCGGAGTTCCGACAGCTGCCGCACTTTACAGACTTATTCAAAACGATATACGTAAAAAAGAAGAAAAAGCATTGACGGAAAAAACAAACGAAACAAGTATCACAGAGGAAATAAATGGATAAAAAAGAAGCATTTGAACAAGGATATATACTTTCTCTGCTTTCAAACGACGAATTCGTCGAGCGTTCAAAGCAGATGCTTGACGGCTATAAAAAACTTATGGCTTATTACAGATGTGCCATAATGGAGATAGAAACGAAGCTGAACGTTCTTAATGAAGAATTTTCGCTTGTGTATGACAGAAACCCTATAAGCTCGATAAAAAGCAGACTGAAATCACCTGTGAGCATAAAAGAAAAATTAGAAAGAAGAGCCTTGCGATTCGATGTGGACGAAATAGAAAAAAGCCTGGACGATGTTGCAGGCGTGCGTGTTATATGCTCGTTTCCCGAAGATGTGTACACAATAGCCGACGCATTGCTAAGACAGGACGATATAGAACTTATCGCGAAAAAAGACTATATCAGGCAACCGAAAGAAAACGGCTACAGAAGTCTGCACCTTATCGTTACCGTGCCGATATTCTTGGCACGGGAAAAACGCGTGATGAAAGTCGAAGTACAGCTCCGTACTATCGCAATGGATTTTTGGGCAAGCCTCGAACATCAGCTGAAATATAAAAAGAACGTCGATTTCGCCGACGATATGGTGAATGAATTGAAATATTGTGCCGATCTGAGTGCTGAGCTTGATAAAAGAATGGATACGCTCAGAAGCAAGGTGCAGAAATAATGTGTGTCATGCTCCGAACGCCGCGATTATTTTTTCTGCAACGGCAAGCTTCGTGATGCAAAGATCCATCGCCTGTTTTTCGATGTGACGGTGTGCGTCGTTCTCCGACATTTTCAAATTTTCTATGAGCAACCACTTTGCCCGGTTTACAATGCGGATCTCGCGGATCTTTTCTTCGGCGGAGATCGTCTTTTCTTCAAACAGCTTCAACCGCTCCCGTGTCGCAGTCATCCAGTCGATAGCCTGCGATATTATGCTTTTTGAAGTCGGCTTCGGCAAAACGTAAACGCCGCACGGCGAAGCCTTGTCGAGCGTGACTTCATACATATCGGAGCGAACCAGTAATAACGCCACGGAGGCGTTCAAACCGGATACGTCCGTTGCGAAATCAATCTCTCCGCCGCCGGGAAGAGGCGAATTTACAATTATAAAATCGTATGAACGTGTGGCGAGCGATTGCTTCGCCGCACTTATGCTCGATGCCGTTTTTATCGGATCGAATTTGAAATCGGGGAGAAGGGGCATAAGAGCATCGTTAAATGTGCGTTGTGCCGACACGACGAGAATGCTGTACACCTGTTCACGTAAACCCATATTATCCCCTCCCTTCGGTTCGGATCGTCTGTCAGAGCGGACGATTTGAATACAGCTTTATTATTTGTTCGGGAAAGCGGCTTCGTATAAAGTCACTTTTTTTCATAAGTTCAACAGCTTCCGAAAGCGTTGACGGCAACTTTTTAAAGCGTGCAAGCGTTTTTTCGTCGGCCTTGAAAAAATTTATATCCTCCTGTGCGGGCGGAATAAGACCGTTTTCTATGCCGTATGTTCCCGCATAGATCAAAAGAGCAAACGCAAGATAAGGATTTGCGGTCGGATCGGGAGAACGAAGCTCGATCCTGCTTTGACCGTAGCTTGCACCCGGAACCCTGACAAGTTGTGAACGGTTTTCCGCAGACCATGATACGTATGCGGGTGCCTTGCTTTTTCCGAACCGCTCGTAAGAGCTTTCACACGGATTCAAAAATGCGGTCATGTCTGGAATGAAACGAAGTATTCCCGCAATTATGTTTTCAAGCAGCTCGCTTTTTCGATCGTTTTCGGCGGAAATATTTATGTGAAAGCCGTTGCCGGCTCTGTCGGACAGCGGCTTCGGGGAAAAATCCGCCCAAAGCCCGTTCCTGCCGGAAATCGTTTTTACAACGGTCTGAAAGGTTTGTGTGTTGTCGGCGGCGGTAAGTGCGTCGGAATATCTGAAATCTATTTCGTTTTGCCCCGGTCCTTCCTCGTGATGAGAACTTTCGGGACGAATTCCCATTCGCTCCAGCGTAAGACAGATCTCTCGACGTATGTTTTCGCCCCTGTCCTCGGGTGCTATGTCCATATATCCCGCTTCGTCGTAGGGAATCCTCGTCTTATTGCCGTATTCGTCGAGCTTAAAAAGATAGAATTCAAGCTCCGGACCGAACAAAAACGAAATGCCCTTTTGCATTGCGTAATCAACGGCGTCGATAAGAATGCTCCTCGTGTCGCACTCAAATCGCTCACCGTTCGGACGGGTAATTGAACAAAACATTCGTACTACACGTCCGTGTTCGGGACGCCATGGCAAAACCGTCAAAGTCGACGGTGACGGGTGAAGCATGAGATCCGAATGTACTTCGTCGCCGAAGCCGCAAATAGCTGACGCATCGAACGCTATACCGTTTCGAAATGCCCTTTCAAGCTCACTCGGCATGATCGAAATGTTTTTTTGCTTTCCGTATACATCGCAAAAGGCAAGACGTATAAATTTCACGTCCTCCTCCGAAACGTATTGCATGACCTCTTCTGCCGTATATTTCATCATCGCAGTATCCTTTCGCATTAAAGCCGAAGATAACATTACTATTATATTATATGTTTTTGCCGTTTTCTACAAATATTTTGTTAATATGCGTATTTTTGGCTTTTTTCGCTTGCGTGCTAAACGTCGGTTTTAATGAAAAATGTAAACGGAAACAAAATTTAAGTATTGACAATGTTGTTCGATTGCATTATAATATTAAAAGAAAAATTGTGTATTCGGTCGCCGTATGTGACTTTAAGTGACCGAGGGAATGATTTATGCAAAAATTCGATAAAAAAATTTGGCTTGCCACACCGACGATGCACGGCGAGGAAATGGAATATATAAAGGAAGCCTATTTGACCAATTGGATGAGTACCGTAGGCGAAAATATAAATGCGGTAGAGCGTATCGCCGCCGAAAAAGCGGAGATGAAGTACGCCGTTGCTTTGTCGTGCTGTACGGCGGCGATTCATTTGGCACTCAGACATGCGGGCGAAGTACTTTACGGTAAACCCGATATAGGATGCGGTGCATTGAAAAACAAACGTGTTTTTTGCTCCGATCTGACCTTTGCCGCAACCTTGAACCCCGTCGTTTACGAGGGAGGCATTCCCGTTTTCATCGATACCGATGATAAAAGCTGGAATATGGACCCGGTAGCACTCGAAAAGGCATTTGAAATATATCCCGATGTCAAGCTGGTCGTTTTTGCCGAACTGTTCGGCTTCCCCGGACGAATCGACATTATCAAACAAATATGCGGAAAGCACGGTGCGATTTTGATCGAGGATGCCGCCGAAGCAATGGGTGCAACGGTCTGCGGCAAGCAGTGCGGATCATTCGGTGATTACTCCGCACTTAGCTATAACGGAAATAAGATAATAACAGGCTCGGCGGGCGGTTGTCTGTTGACAAATGATATGAAAACGGCAGATAAGATACGTAAATGGTCAACACAAGCACGTGAAAACGCTCCTTGGTGTCAACACGAGGATGTCGGATATAATTACCGTATGAGTAATGTTGTCGCCGGAATCATCCGAGGCCAGTATCCGTATCTTGAGGAACATATTTTGCAGAAAAAGAATATTTACGAGCGTTATTGCAACGGCTTGAAGGACTTGCCGATAAAAATGAACCCTATCGCAAACGATACCGAACCGAATTATTGGCTCTCCGCTATGATCATCGATGACGATTATATGTGCAAACAGTTCAGAACAGCCTCAAAAGCCTCGTATGTAAAGGAAGCGGGCAAAACTTGTCCGACGGAAATATTGGAAACGCTCACTCGATACAATATCGAAGGCAGAGCTGTTTGGAAGCCCATGCATATGCAACCGATGTACGCCAAGCATGACTTTGTTGCGACAAACACACATCGTGCGAATGCGGAAACGAATGTCGGAGCGGATATTTTCGCACGCGGACTGTGCTTACCGAGCGATAATAAAATGACGGAAGAAGAACAGGATCGTGTGATCGACATAATCAAAAGTTGCTTTTGAGAGAAATGTACGATCGATCTTTCCGTCTGCTAAAATGAAATGACAAAGCTTGATGAAACTTGATGAAATATTAAAGGAGCCGTGAAAAAACAGCTCCTTTTTGTACGCCGTAAAAAGTTTTTGACGCTTGAAACTGAGAATGCGTTTGATACCTTGCGAAAACGACTGCGTTAATGTCAATTTTGCGAAGAAAGCTCTTTACATCGACGGTAATCGACATCTTTCGGCTCTGCAACGTGCGTGCCGATCATTTTTTCAACCCATACCATGCTGTACCAGCGACCGAATTTGTATCCGCATTTGTGAAACTTTCCGACGGATCTGTAGCCGAGATGCTCGTGAAAATCAACGCTGTTCGAGGTGAGATATTCGTCATCGACATCGGTGTAGGCGATACAGGCGTAAAGATTGATGATCCCCGCTTTTTTAAGCTCGTTTTCCAACGCAACGTACAGTATTTTGCCGAGTCCGCATTTTTGTGTGTTGCGGTCAAGGTATATCGTCGTTTCACATGAGTACCTGTATGCCGCTCTGCCGATAAAAGGACGTGCATATGCGTACCCCTCGATTATGCCGTCTTTGACTATGACCAAATACGGAAGAATGCTTGATATGTCGATGATCCTCTTTGCAAATTCGTCTGCCGTTACCGGTTCGTACTCAAAGGTTATCGCAGTATTTTTTACATAATAATTGTATATTTCCGCAAGCCTCTCTGCATCATCCGTGCTTGCGTTTCTTATCGTAATCATATAATTTTCTTTTCCAATCGTGCGAAAATTTTTCGTTGTATATGCTTTATCGTAAAACGAAAAAGATTGTTTGAACTTTTTCAAGTAGATTTTATCACTTTTTTCGAAAAAAATCAATACATAACGGCTGTAAATTTTTCGATCAACACACAATACGGGCAAAATAAATCTTTTTCATTTTTACTTGACTTTTTATATCCGACAGTTTATAATGTAAACAGGCGTTTTGCCGCTTAATATGTGTGATCAAGGTGCTTAAAATGGATATATACAAAAGCTTTACGGCAAACTATCCGAGAAACGGCAGTGATAAGTTTTTTGATTCCGAAACGAAAAAAAGCTTCAAGGGCTGCCTTGCCGAAAGCCTCGCTTTCATAAGCGGGGATCAGCTTGAAAATCCGAATACATGGGCATTGTTCGTCGAACAGTTTCGCTGCTGCCCGGATGATGCACGTGCGTGGTGGCGAGGCGAGTTTTGGGGAAAAATGATGCGTGGAGCTTGTTTCGTTTATTCGTATTCCGAAAACGAACGCTTGTATAATATCCTTGCCGCAACCGTTGAGGATATTTTAAGCACCGAGGACAAATACGGTAGAATCAGCACATATTCGCTTGAGCATGAATTTGACGGCTGGGATATTTGGGGACGGAAATATGTGTTGTTGGGAATGCAATATTTTCTCGAAATTTCAAAGGATGATACGCTTAACGAAAGAATTATCGCATCAATGCGTCGTCAGACGGATTATCTTATATCGAAGATAGGTCCTTCCGACGAGGGGAAGCTTAATATAACAAAGCTTACACGCCATTGGCGGGGACTTAATTCTTCGTCGATATTGGAGCCGGTTATAAGACTTTATTCGATAACCGAGGACAAAAAATATCTCGATTTTGCTTCTTATATAGTTGATTGCGGTTTCACCGACGTTAAAAATATCTGGAAAACGGCATATGAAAACGAGCTTCACCCATACCAATATCCCGTGACAAAAGCGTACGAATTGACTTCTTGCTTTATCGGCTTGCTCGAATATTATCGTGTCACGAAAAATGAGATGTATTTAAAAGCCGTTGTCAATTACGCAGATCGTGTTTTGGAGGACGATTTTACCGTAATCGGCTCTGCCGGCTGTACTCATGAATTGTTCGATCGCTCCTCGGTACGGCAGGCAAATCCGAAGCACGGAGATATGAGGGCTCAGGAAACGTGCGTTACGGTGACATTGATGCAGCTGTTTTATCAGCTTTGCCTGCTTACGGGCGATTCGAAATATATAGACGCTTTCGAAATATCGCTTTATAACGGCTATCTCGGTGCCGTCAATACCGAAAAGGCAACCGATCTGCACGCAGCGGCGGTTTACCCCGATTTGAAGCTCATACCGAAAACGTTTGACAGCTACAGCCCGCTTACACCCGGACATAGAGGCAACGGAATAGGTGGTTTTGCCGTGCTGAACGGAAAAAATGCGGTAAAAGACGGCGAATATAACGGTTGCTGTAATTGCATAGGCGCGTTCGGTATAGGATTGGCAATGAAAACAGCGGTACAGTGTACGGAAAGCGGCGTGGTGATCAATCTGTTCGAAAAGGGAAGCGTTAAAAGAAAATTTTCGGACGGAAGAACTGCGGTGATCGATATAGATACGAAATATCCCGTCTGCGGAAAAGTCAAGCTGACGGTGCGGAACAATACAAAAGTCGCATTTGATATATACGTCCGTAATCCCTCGTGGAGTGAAAATACATCGGCGGCGATCAACGGGGAAAAGCAAAATGTAAAAGAGGGATATATGATGTTTCGCCGTGTTTGGAACGACGGCGACATTGTCGAAATAGAATTCGATATGACCGCAAAAGCGGTACACCCGATACCGTACGGCTCGCAAATATTAATGAACGAGGTGGTGAGAGGCACAAATTATATCGTGCCGACGTTTGACAGAGAACCGCCGAGCGCAAAATATCATGTTGCCGTCAGACGAGGTCCGCTGATGCTGGCAAGGGAAAGCCGCTTGGGATATAATGTCGATGATGCCGTCGATGTTAAGATCGAACCCGACGGGAGTGTAAATGTCAAAATACCAAAAGTCAAAAGATCCCCGTATCGTTGCTTGCTCGAAGCGGATATACCTACCGTTGACGGCGGATACTTTACGACGACCGATTATGCGTCGGCGGGAAAGCTGTGGAGCGACGAAAGCCGAATGGCAGTGTGGATGAATACAAAATGATCATATAGTATGCCGCATATGAATACGGACACCGTTATTTTTATAACTTAGAAAACATCTCCTGTTTCTCATGCGGCACACACCGGTCGTCGTTCGACACGCGGGTAAGTTTCCCTTGCCGAATGTAAATCGGCGTACACCGACCCGTTGCCACATTGAATGACGGGATAAGCCCCCTGTTGAACAAAATGTTTCCCGAAAAAAGCCGCCGTATTAATGTGCCCCCTGTCAAGTAGACAGACTAAAAAACAAAAAGAATTTACAAATTGAATAAGATTCTTTCTCTCCCCCCTGCTGCACAGCAGGGGGGATTTTCGTCATGCGGCGGTGGCGAGAAAATACTCGCAAGGCGTCATACAGTTCAGCCGCTTTTGGTAACGGCGAGTATTGTAAAAGTGTATGTAATCTTCAATAGCAGAAATAAGAGATTCACGGCTTGTGAACTTTTTCAGATAATACATTTCGGACTTTAAGATACCCCAC
>CAZCJU010000068.1:0-7923 GCA_964498965.1 uncultured Lachnospiraceae bacterium | reverse complement strand
GTGTCGTTTGAAGTCAAAAAGGGTGAAGCACTCGGCATTATAGGTCATAACGGTGCGGGAAAGTCAACATTGCTTAAGCTCATTTCCCGAGTAACGTCGCCGACCGAAGGCACAATATACATGAACGGCAGAATAACAAGTATGCTCGAAGTCGGAACGGGATTTCATCCCGAGCTGACCGGACGTGAAAACGTCTACCTTAACGGTGCGATACTCGGTATGACAAAGGCGGAAATAACGGAAAGATTCGATGAAATAGTGGAGTTTTCCGAGGTCGGACAGTTTATAGATACACCCGTAAAGCGTTATTCGAGCGGTATGTTCGTGAAGCTTGCCTTTTCTGTCGCATCTCACTTGAACAGCGAAATAATGATAATGGACGAGGTGTTGGCGGTAGGCGACGTGAATTTTCAGAATAAATGTATAAATCGAATGAAAACGCTTTCCGAAGAGGGCGGAAGAACGATATTGTACGTAAGTCATAATATGAGTACAATAAAAAATCTTTGTCAAAGGTGCATAGTGCTTTCACATGGTAAGCTGATATTCGACGGTAATACGGACGAAGCGATAAGAGTATATATGGCGAATACCGCGCTTGACGACACTGCGTTTTTCGATGTTTCCGAAATCAAGCGTCACAAAAAGTGCAGCTGCCGACATTTGATAAAAAGCTTGGAAATGCTTGACAAACAAGTCAACGTCTTTGAATACGGCGAACCTATAAGGCTTAAAATGAATTGGACAAGCAAGGATAAAAACGAGAGGGTGCTTCTTAAAGCCATTATAAACACGTTGCAAGTCGACGGAGTGGGCGTTACATTTGCGGGAGAGCTTGCTCATGACGAGGGTGAAAACGAAACGTATTTAACCTTCGATACGAAAAGCCTTGTTCCGGGTAAGTATACCGTTGATTTTATACTTTACGATGAAGATAACGGAGGAAACATTTTGTTTCACGATCGTGTCACTTGTATGCGTTTTTCATTGGAGCATAGCGAAAATTCAACAAATTTAAAGCATTGGTTCAGCAATTGGGGATATGCGGTGTTGCCGTGCCTTAAGCAGGGAAAGGAATGATTAAATGCGAGGCTTTGTGACTTTAGCAACGGGTGATGAAAAGTACTATAAAATGGCACGTAATATGCTTCATTCTTTCCGTGTGCATAATAAAGACGTGAAAATGGCGATATTGTGCGACAGAGAAAATAAATATACAAGCGAATTTGACGATGTCATCGTCTTGAACGAAGCAAATTGCGATTATCGGGATAAATTGAGACTCTTGGTCGATTGCCCCTATGATGAGAACATTTTTATCGAATCCGATTGCCTGATATACAGAAACATCGACTGCTTTTGGAAAATGCTGAGCAAAGAATATGATTTCACATCTTTCGGCTGGCCGGACGGTAACTTTTATATATGGTTTTCGGATTCCATCAAAGAAAAGTACGATATAAACGCCATACATATATTTAATCCCGGATATATGTTTATCAGAAACGGCGACGTGTGTAAAAAAATATATGATGACGCTACGGAAATATGCGAATATTTGATAGCCCATAAGGACGAGCATCCGAAGTCGTTTATACACGAAAAGCTTAGGGATGACCCCGCTTTGGCGTTGGCAATGCAGCTTAACGGCTTAAAGCCGGCAGAAAGACCGAAGGTCGGAAAGTGCATGGTGTTACCCGGAAAAAAGAAAGTTTATGCCAATATGATAAAAGGTGTACTCAACGTGGACGATTTTACGGAGTGCAATTTGTTGCATTTTTCGGTAAATAAAACGAGATACGGACTTTATATACAGCAAGCTATTGTTGCGAGTTTATTGTGCAAAGGCAGAAAAACGCTTGCAAACATTGTGCAAAGTAAATTGCTTTACGGTGTAATAAGCTGTCCGATTTATGTAAAAAATAAGATACATGACAAAATTCATTCGAGGTAATAATATGCAAAATACAGTTCCGTTGGTTTCTGTGATAATACCCGTATATAAAGTCGAAAAATACCTGAACAGATGCATTGACAGCGTAATAAATCAAACATATAAAAATATCGAAATAATTCTCGTTGATGACGGCTCACCCGATAACTGCGGAAAAATATGCGACGAATATGCAAAAAAAGATGACAGAATTGTCGTAATACATAAAGAAAACGGTGGTGTTTCTCAAGCACGTAATGTAGGTGTTGAAGCTTGTCACGGAGAATACGTTTCGTTCGTGGATTCAGACGATTATGTTGCAAGTGATTATATTGAGTATTTGCATAAATTGATTTCGGAAAGCGGAGCCGAGGTCGTAATAGGAAGTTTTAGGAAAACAGCGGGGGAAAAATTATCTTCGGACGATGAAGCAAGGATCGAAGTAAAGACGGCAACCGGAAAAGAAGCGTGCGAGATAATGCTTGACACGGCACATTTTATGCAATTTGTGACACCGTGTGCAAAAATATATAAAAAGGAATTGCTTCTGAATACTCCGTTCCCCGAAGGGATACGGCATGAAGATGAGGCAATATTATATAAGATATATTACGGTCTGGAAAAAGTCGTATACTCGAATAAAGTAATATACGGATATTACAGTAACCCGAACGGATATTTGAATACAAGCGGAAAAGTTTTTAAGTCCGATCTGTTTCTCGTTATGAACGAAAGAATCGAATTTTTCAAAGAAAGAAATGAGTTGAAGCTTGCACGCATCTCATATAAAAGATTGATCAGATATTTGATAAATGATTCCATACGGTGCAAACGCAGAAGCGACGAAAAACTGTTCGATATCGCAAAGGCAAACCGTCATAACAAATACTTTCCGCTCGTGGCTCGTATTTATGTAATATCATATAAAATTTCTCCGTCACTGTTTGAAAAAATTAAAAAAATCATTTGAAAAGCTTGCTCGGATGATTGCAAAATAAATCGCAAAATAATAATTCGGATAAGGAAAACGCAAAATGAAAATACTTGTTAGCGGTGCGGCGGGCTTTATAGGCTCGTTTCTTTGCGACGGCTTGCTCAAGCAGGGCGATACGGTCGTCGGATTGGATAACCTGAATGACTATTACGAGGTGAATTTGAAGTACGCAAGGCTCGAAAACTTAAAAAAATACGGCAATTTTCGCTTTGTAAAAGCGGATATTGCCGATAAAGAAGCCGTTGACGGGATATTCGAAGCGGAAAAATTCGATATTGTCGTGAATTTGGCGGCACAGGCGGGAGTTCGCTATTCGATAACAAATCCCGAGGCATATATAAGCTCGAATATTGTCGGCTTTTTCAATATCTTAGAAGCGTGCCGCCACAATCCCGTAAAGCATCTTGTATACGCTTCCTCGTCCTCTGTCTACGGAACAAACAAAAAAGTCCCGTATTCGGTAGACGATAAAGTCGATAACCCCGTCAGCCTTTATGCGGCAACGAAAAAATCAAACGAATTGATGGCACACGCATATTCAAAGCTTTATGATATTCCCTGTACCGGACTCAGATTCTTTACCGTATACGGACCGTTCGGCAGACCCGATATGGCGTATTTCAAGTTTACAAATAAGCTTGTACGGGGAGAAAAAATACAAATATTCAATAACGGCGATATGAAGCGTGATTTTACATACGTGGACGATATTGTCATGGGAATAATGAATGTTATGCGAAAAATACCCGAAAGAACGGAGGACGGAGCGAGATATAAGGTATATAATATCGGCAATAACAGTCCGGAGGATCTGCTGAATTTCGTAAATATTCTCGAAAAGTGCTTAATGAGAGAGGGAATAATAAACGCCCCTGTGCAAAAGGAATTTCTTCCGATGCAACCGGGCGACGTTTACCAAACCTATGCCGATGTTACGGAGTTGCAACGTGATTTCGGATTTAAGCCGTCAACCTCGTTGGAGGACGGACTTTCGAGCTTTGCGGCATGGTATAAGAAATATTATTTTTAAAGTAAAGACCGAGTCGAGTCAATAGTATTCGGATCTTGATTCGCATTCGGGATAAAAGAATTTTCCGAGAAGTTTTGAATGATACCGCTCGTATTTCAATATGAATATGAGCGGCATTCTGTTTTTGATAGCATCATATGCCGGGTGATAGTATTTGTTTAACCGCTTTTTGTCAACGCCGGATATTATTTTATCGCAACGGTGGTCGTCGATTATCTTTTTTATCATGGATACGGAATCGTGCGAAAGCCTCGAACCGGCTTTAAGTTCGTTTTCCAAAGCATCGAAAGTCAAAAAGAAAGCAGTGACGTATATCTGCGAAGAAAAATCATAATGCTTGAATTTGTATTGCATATAACGCAAGCGGTCAATAAAAGCAAGAGATTTGTACCACAAATACGGAGTGTATTCGTTGAAAAAAGGCGAGTTAGAGCGGCGAATGTGATAAAGATATTCGTCGCCGAGATAACAACACTTGTTTGCGTACAGTAAGGCTTCAAAGGTGAACAGCATATCGGAATATCGCCTGAAATACTTGTCGATCACTATACCGTTCACTTCGAGAAAGCTCTTTTTGTATAATCTCAAACAGCTGGAATAATTTACGCAGTCCCTTAAGCCCTGTTCATTTACGGAGAGCAGTGTGCGTGGAAGCATGATCTGCTCTATATCTTTTCTTTTGTATATACCGCTTTCATAGGGCTTAGGGCTTTTTTGTTCATTTTTATAGTAGTTGCAAAAAACAATATCCGAATTGCTTGCCACGGCGGCGTTATACATTTTTTCAAACATATTCGGTTCGCACCAATCATCCGAATCGACAAAGCCCACGTATTTTCCCTTCGAACGGTAAATACCGCCTTGACGTGCCGCTCCCGCACCCTCGTTGTTCTTCAAATAGTACTTTACACGTGCGTCTGATAAATACTTTCGGCATATCGCAGCGGAGCCGTCGGTGGAATTGTCATCTATCAGTATTATCTCGATGCTCTTAAGCGTCTGGTTTATAACGCTGTCGATGCATTGTTCAAGATGCTTTTCCGCATTGTATATCGGAATGATTATGCTGACATCGGGCTGAAAATTCATTTTGACATTCTCCGAAATTACGTTTCGTGTCGTTAAAGCTCATTGCTTTTCTTTGCCGTACTTTTCACATAAAGGAATGAAAATACCGCCGAGTACGTTGCCAAGAGTTATTACCGCAAGCGATACGAAAGCCTGTATGTTCCATGCACCGCCGACCGTGAAATAAAACATATCGGCAACGCAATGCTCAAACGAGCATATTATGAATACCGCAACGCCGAAAAAGAGCGAAAGATATTTTCCGACAACATGAGGATTGTTTTTATATCCGTCTACAGCTACAAAAATAAGCATATTGCAAAAAAACGCAAGTATAAATAAGCTGAGATGACCGTCGGATAGCTTTGTCGCACACATTTCGGCAGCCTTTTCTTTCAATGACGTGCCTATGCGGGTGAGCAAAAGCAATCTTCCCGACACGAATGTACCCGCTAAATTTCCGAGCCAAATAAGACAACATGACCCTATGTATGCGGGTGGATTTTCAAATACATAGCATACCTTGCCGGTGAAAAGATTGAAGCCGTTTGTGAGAATGATAAATAAACCTATCGTAAAAAATAACGCTCCCACTACCTTGTCGGAACAGCTTAAAAATGCCGTACCGCCTATGCTTATGCAAATTCCCGCAAGAAATGCGAATATGAATGCTTTTATTGTTTTCATACCTTATACCTCGTCAATCCCATCGTACCTCATCATATCACGTCGTATTACGTCGTATTACGTCGTATTACGTCGTATTACGTCATATTTCATCGTGCAGTATCTTTTCGGGCGGAGCTTCGAGAAGCGTCGGATCCTTCAAATACGAGCTGATCTTTTTGAACACCGCCGAAAAGTATGAGCCGGAACAGATCCTTTCGTCCATTACTATGCCGAGCGGCAGACATTTTTCAAACAGAACCTCGCCGTGATGTAACTTAGGTACATATCTGGTGTTGCCCATGGAAATGAATAAGCTCGTCGTCCCGAATTCGTAAATGTGGTGATATATGTGATTTGTCCGTATGCTTGCGAGATTCGTTATCGAAAACGTTGCGTGAAAAGGACTTAGATCGATAATTTTTTTGGGTAAAAGTCCGTGCTTGTCGAGAAACTTGAAAAATCCCACACCGATATTGCAAAGCCCGGGTACTCTCAAAAGCTTCTTTATCATATCGTCTGTCGAATTCGTCGATCCCGCATTGCGGTTTTTTTCTATATATTCGTCGATCTTTTTTTGTACGTCAAATATGGTGTCGGTCGGCTCGAAATATATCTTCGACATCGTTCCGTGGCCGTCGGCATCGTTCGGCTTGAGTACTACCATGCCGACCGCAAATTCGTTTCGCGTGTATATTTTTTTGTTTACGACAAAACGATTGAGTGCGGGAAATTCCGTTGAAGTACGCAAATAAGCACAAATTATCAGTGCCATGTGCGATATGGCAATATCAGCTCTCCTTTTTTCGTTTATGTAATGTTGTATCGGATCAAGCGGTATGTCTACCGTTATGTAATTCATGGCATCCACACGTTTGTCCATAATATATGCGGCTACAGTATACATTGGGTCGGCGTTTTTAATTCGCTTTCCGTCAGCTCTCATTATACGAGTTCCTTTACAATTTATTTTAAATTTATTTTATATGATATTACGGTCGTTTGCTTGTATTTATTCCAATCATGTACAGTATATCACAAAACCGCACGTTTTTCAACAGTTTTTGCGAAAATATTAAAAAATATCTGCAGTACTTCAATTGATATAAGACCCGAAAGCAAAAAATCAAAACGTCGTTTAATACGATTTCATAAATGTAAGCTGTATCAACCTTTTTCCGTATTAAATGACGTGACAAGTCTGCCGTTGAATATATCGTGATTGCTTTACGTTGCGGGAATGTTAAAAGCCGTTGCTTGACCGGTTGAAATCAAAATGCTATAATGTAAGCGTCAGATGATCGTATCTGTATGGAGGTAATAATATGTTAAACGAAAACATTAAAGCACATCGGAAAGCGAAAGGACTGTCCCAAGAAGAATTGGCAGTCAAGCTGAATGTGGTAAGGCAGACTTTGTCAAAATGGGAAAAAGGACAATCTGTTCCGGATGCCGAGCTGTTGATCAAAATCGCGGAAGCATTGGATACTTCCGTAAGCGAGCTTTTAGGTGAGCCTTGTCCTTCGGAAAACGACGACACAATAAAAATTCTTGCGGAAAAGCTTGAAATTTTGAATAAACAGTATTCGGAGCGGAGAAAGCAAAAAAGAAAGCTTTTGAGAGCGATTTTTATTGTGTTAGCTGCGTTCGGCGTTGTATACCTTATTGATCGTATCATAACTGCCGGAATTATACTTCGTGCAATGGGTGTCGGCGCCAACGTTCAAGGGGATATACCCACTTCACTTTATTCTATGATGATTCATGTCTGTATTCGTATATTGTTACCGCCTTCCTTTATCTGTGTATTGGCGGCGATCGGAATATGCAAAACAAAAACAGATGCTTGAAAATGAATATACCCGTTATCGAAATTCAAGCACATAGCCTCGGATCGACAACTTGACCGCCGTTCCTGTTCGATGAGCGTGAGTGCGTAAGCGAAATTTTGCGTCACCGCTTGCAAACAAAAATTCTGTAAACCGAACTAACTGCTTTCCGGACGACGAACGAGACTCTGCCGATATCGGATACCCGGCGTACACGTTTTTTGCTCGCCGTTTGTACCTTGATTTGCAAATCGTATGTAAAAAGCATTGAGTGCGGAATGGTAAAAGGTTTTTTCGACACCAAAGGCGTAAATGCTTTTGCCTTTGGAACTGACTTCGGCGGCTTTGACCGCTATGGGGATAGAAGTCCGATACATATTGATAGCGTTGCCGAAGTTCGTTC
>CAZCJU010000067.1:0-7987 GCA_964498965.1 uncultured Lachnospiraceae bacterium | reverse complement strand
CAGGTTAAGTATAAGCATACCGACGAGGCACAACAGTGACAGTATCACCGCTTCTACGCACTGTCCCACGATATACTTTCTGAAGCATTCGTTGAACACTCCCAGTACATAGAAGATCTGTCTCTGCCATTTTTCCTTTAAGTAGCTTTTCATAACTCTTTTGCTTTGCGAACGAAGCTTTTCCTTGCACGAGAGCAAGTAGATCGCAAATATAACACCGAGAAGCAAGGACACGACGCCCGAAAACAACGATGTAAGCGTTTTGAATGCAACGTTCACTACGTTTCCGACACCGGTTTTGAGCATATTGACTATTTCCGCTATTTTCGAATTTAGGTCGATCGTACTTATAACATCAATTATATTATTCGGCAAAATGTCGTGCTTTTCCAAAAACGCAAGTAACTTTTCAGCCGCCGACGGGATACCCTTCACTATCAGTCTGACGCACGAGGCAAGTTGCGGATACACTATTTCCGCAACGAGAGCCACGATACCGATCAATGTCACAAACGATGCCGTTATACAGACCGCTCGTCTGCTTTTTTTGATGAATTTCTTTTCGGATCTCGGAAAATAAAATCTTTCGTAAAAATCCATCAGAATATTCAATATGTAAGCAATACAGCAACCGATAAACAGCGGAAACGCAGCCGAGATCACAGACGTTATCACACCCGCAACATTTTTCCAATAATGTATGCAAAGATACAGGGCAAACGCACTGACTCCGATTCGCAGACACGTTTTCCATTGAAGCTTCATAATATACCTCAGTGCTTTCTTTGTTTTGTTTTTGCCTTAACGATGACAAATGCGGTCAACGGTGGAACGGCAAGTACCGGCAACAAAAGCAATACGCCCGTCACATCATAAGTCGGCATACCGAATATCACGGCAAGCTCACATTCGGGAAGCACGCACGCCTCATCGCCGTCGAGCTGTTTTTTCACGAGCCTACCGTCGGAGGTTCTGTACACCGCCAGCACCGGTTTTTTCGATTCCGAAATAAACAATCTTATCGATTGCATATTTTCGGAAGAATTTACCGAAAAGCACGTGATTATGTCATAATCTAACATATCGATCCCGCTTTGCTCGGCGATATTATGTGCGTCGTTTTCGTTCATGGCAAGAACGGTACACAGCTCAGCCTTTGCTCCCATTACCGTCATGGCATCGACGTTTTTCAATCCGGAGGTGTCGATTCCGAGTGCCTTAAGTTCGGGGTCTTTTTCCTTTTCAAGCACCGTAACGGAAAATGTTTTGGTAAACGTGCCTGCGGAAGCGTCACTGCTTTTCACCGTGGCGGTAACATCTACTCTTCCCTGTTTTTTACCTATTATTTCCCCGTTTTTCATTTCAAGCTCGCCGTCGCTCGGGTGAACCGCCCATTCGACATTCTTATCCGTCGCATTCTCCGGATATATCGAGTATTTCAGCTTTTCGCTCTTGCCGACTCTTATCTGATAATTTTCGAGAGTGATATCCTCCACGGCGACATGTGGTGCGGAAACGGTGATCTTCACGCTGTTGCTTTTAATGTTTCCGCACATACAATAAAAATATGCGGAATATATTTCATCTACCGGCGGAAAATACGTCTGCCCGTCGGAATTTTCTATCAAAGTGCCTTTTCCGTTTTCGCTCGATGCCCTGTACCACTCGTAGCTCGGTCTTTTAATATCGACGGGCTTTGCGTAAAGCTCTACGATCTCTCCCTCGGTAACGTCGTTCTTTCCCGACGACACCGACAGCTCGACACGGGACGTATTTACGACACCTGTGATAATTTTCGTTGTAAGTCTGTATTTGCCGCAATAAAGCTCTGCCGCAAACTTAAACTCGCCCTCAACGTCTTCTTTACCGCTCGATGCGGGTGAAAAATACGTCACGGCGACATCGTGCAGCACCACATCGGGTGTAAGGTACTCCTCAAGCTTTGTTTTCAGCAGCTTAGTGACTTCCCGTTGAGTGTTTGCCTCCATCATGCTTACCGAAAAATCCGCTTTTTCTATGTTTTTCTTCACGCTTTCAAGCTCGTCAAGCTCTTCTGCGGCACACACGCACACAGTCAGTGCGATACAGGCAAGCAAAACAAACACAACCCGCTTAAACATTTTCTTTCCTCGGCGAGAATATTCTCATCGCTTTTTTCAAATTCTTTATTTCAAGCATTTGATGTTCGCCTCCGTACTCGCCGTCGGCTGTAAACGCGACCTTTTCTTCGAATTCGAATTTGATATCCGACGCATGAAGCATGATCACGTTTTTTTCGTCGTATTTTTTATTCATCAGCGAAACGCATATTTCACCGAGAATCTGCATATTCGATGGCATACGTACCAACAGCACCTCGAACAATCCGTCATCGAGCTTTACGTCGTCCTTTTTGAAATTCATTACACCGCCGACCGACAACGTATTGGTCACCGAACCGAATATGAAGTTTCCCTGCGTCGTATAAGAATCTGCCGTCACCTTGACATTGTACGCACGGATATCCTTTAAGCTTTTTATTCCGTCGAATATATATGCGGCGTGACCGAATAAATTTTTCAGATCCTGTTTCGTTTTGTATGAAACTGCGGTAAACGCACCGAATGAGGCAACATATGTGAAATACATATCCTGCTGTACCGAATATCCGACATCGAGCGAGGTAAGCGTTCCCTTTTCCATACAACCGAAATTCTTTTCAACGGTTCTGGACAGACCGAGCGTTTTGGCAAAATCGTTTGTCGTTCCCGACGGAAAATACCCGATCGGCTTGTTATCGGTATAACGAATTACCCCCGATACCGTTTCGTTCAGCGTTCCGTCGCCGCCGCAACACATGAACACATCGAATTTGTCCGAATTTTCCTCCACAAGCTTTGTCGCGTGCTTTGAGTATTCGGTAAAATACAACTCCGTTTCGCAATTGAGCTTATTCAATCGTGTCATTATCTTTTTCGCTTTTTCTTCCGATATCTGCTTTCCCGCCTTAGGATTCACTATAAGTGCCGCTTTTTTTCCGTTAAGCTCGTAATTATCGCTCATTACAAAACACCTCTTGTCAATTCGGTAAATTTTCTTCCTTTTTATTATATATTAATATTTGTTCTCTGTCAATACTTGACAAGGAAAAATTTTTCCTCTATAATTTAGATAGAATAAAGACGGTTTTCAACAAACACGTATTGCACGAACGGAGGTAAACACATGGATATAGTAACGTACAAAAACGCTTTGAAGATCTTGTATTCGCTTATATTGAGAAGATCGGCGGTGATCCCGTTTGTATATCCGAACGAATCTCGTCCCGCATTCGACATCGGATATGACGGGATTCCTCTCGAACGTTGCTCGCCCGAACAGGTAGGTATACCGTCGGAACATATATTGCATATGCTCGACGCTTTGTCCGCAGAGCCGTCACTCGATATGCAAACGGTGACGATCGCACGAAACGGTAAAATAATATCCTGCGGAGAGTTTTTTCCGCACAGGACCGATATAATGCATATCACTCATTCGTTAAGTAAATCCGTGACCTGCCTCGGTGTCGGATTACTGTACGACGACGGAATACTGCGTGAGGATGAGCGAGTATGCGACATTTTCGACACAAACGGCTTTATGCTCTCGAAAATTACGAAAAGCTCTCTGAAAATACGTCATCTGCTCACGATGAGCAGCGGTATATCGTTCAACGAAGCGGGTTCGGTGACCGACAACAACTGGGTAAAGGCTTTTCTCGAATCGGGCAGGAAATTCCCTTTCGGAAAGCAGTTCGATTATAACAGCATGAACACTTATATGCTTTCCGCAATAATCTGTAAAAAAACAGGTTCGTCGCTCTCCGAGCTTATAAACGAGCGAATTTTCAAACCGCTCGGCATAAACTCGTTTTATTGGGAAAAATGCCCCATGGGAATAGAAAAGGGCGGCTGGGGACTGTATATGTTCCCGGAAGATATAGTGAAGCTCGGTCAGCTGATATTGCAAAAGGGCGAATATAACGGAAAAAGGATAATTTCAAGCGAATGGATAGAAAAAGCAACGAGCGTACAGATCAAAACGCCGCCGCTTTCCGGTGATTACGACTACGGATATCAAATGTGGACAGACGAACGACACGACGAGGTGCTTTTCAACGGAATGTTCGGGCAAAATCTGCATATTTTCCGCCGCACCAATATTCTCGTTATGACAACGGGCGGAAACGGTGATATATTTCAACGCTGTCGTGCATATCCCATAATCAAAAAATATTTCGGCAGGAGCTTTACGCCGAATACCGTTTTGCCCGAAAATCCCGAAACACTGTCGCATTTGAGGGAAAGGGAGAAAAAACTCTGTAAATGCTCGTCGTTTGAAGAAGATTTTCTGTCCTCCTCTCACGCTTTTCCGGACAGCTTCATAAGCCGTGTTGCCTCGCACAGCTTTATCGCCGACAAAAACGAAGTCACGGGAATAAGCGTACTTCCCGCCTTGGTACAGGCGGTTCACAATAATTTCTCCGACGGAATAACGGAAATATCCTTTGAGTATGAAAACGGTGCGTTTTATGTCATATTCAACGAAAGCATCGGAAGAACACGGCTCGAAGTCGGCTTTGATAAAGCCGTCTACCGAAGTGTCAAAATAGGTCACGAAACGCTTCTTACCGCCGTTTACGGCGAAGCTGTCACAGACGAGGACAAGAACGACGTTTTGAAATTGACCGTGGCATTTCCCGAGCTGTCGAACACGCGTCGGTTTAAATTCTATTTTTACAGGGATGGATTGACCGTCAAGTGTTTTGAAACACCGGGATATGACTTTGCATTAAACTCGATAAAAATGATAGCGGACGACACATTGAGCGAAAACGCCGTCAGAGCCATAACGCCTAAGGTAAGTAAAGAGCTTACGAAAACACTCGACAATTTTCTCACTCCGACGTTCCACGCAACGAAGCTCTTATAACTCCGCTTCGTATTTTTTCACAAGCGTCGCAAAACGACAGGCACGTACGTATGCTTGTGCAAGGTATTCCTCGTTGCTCATTTTTTCGTATATGTCATTTGTGTGACGCCCGGGCTTGTTCGTTTTATTGAGTTCAAACGTCAATATTCCGCCGTAGCCGTATTTCACAAGCTTACGTGCCGCACTGTCCCAATCCGTTACACCGTCAAACGGGAGCAGATGCAGGTCATCGAGCCATGTTATATTTCCGTTGCGATCCCCTATTCCGACGTTATCGTTAAGATGTGTGGCAATGAGCTTTTTTCCGTACAACGAGAGCATATCATGCCCGTGATTATAGCACTGTTCATGCCCGCTGTCCCAGCAAAAACCGACGTTGTCGTATTCTCCGAGGGCATTCATCAACACATCGAGAAATTCATCGCCCTCGGTGTTTTCGAATGCAATCTTAACGCCGTTTTCGGCGGCCGCTTCGACTATGCGTCGGTAATTGTCTATACCGCACTCCGTTACCTCGCAGTGCTTTCCGAAGCCTATATAAGTGTGGCATACCATTATACCGACACCTGCACGCCCGCACGCTTCAGCACATTCCTTAAGCTCCCTTACGGCATTTTCCGCAGCCTCTCCGCATTGCCACATAACAGCCGAATTGCGAAACGGTGCGTGGACCGACTGATATATCATTCCGATTTTTTCCGCCGCTGCCGCATATTCCGTAAGTCTTGTGTCATAATGCGTAAAAAAGCCCTCAAATCCTATTTGCTTGAACAGTTTTATCTGCTCGCAAGTGCTTATCCCGTACTGCTCGCTTGTACCTAAACAAAGTAATTTATTATACATAATATCTCCGATCGATCGTTATAATCCGTCGCCGAACCGATCTACTTCGGGTACGGCATGAATATTTGTAAATAAAAACACCGCCGAAGCGGTGTTTTTATCTTTAGGACTTACGCCTTAACCTTCTTGGAAACAACAACGCCTGCGAGAGCGATGGTTGCAACAGCCGCTATAGCGACAACCGCAACATCAGCCGTAGCGGGGTTCTTGTCATCGGTAGAGCCTTCGCCGTCGCCGGGTGTAGCAGCGGGAGTGCCCTCAACGAATGTGATCTCGTCGATAGCGATACCGTCCGCTCTGGTGTCCTCGCCTTGATCAATGTTTATAGCGAGGATAACGTCGGAATCAGCCGTGAAATCCGCAACGTTGATAGCGGCTTCTGCGGTACGCTGACCTGAAAGCCAGCCGGATGTGTTGGACTCGAGTACGCACTTAGCGTATACCTTAGCATCGGTAGTATCCGTTCCGTTTTCACCCTGAACGGCACCGGAAGCAAGAGCTACAAAGTCCTTACCGTCAAACGTTGCACCGCCGTCTGCACCGTAGGAAATGATGACCTTGGAATATTTTGTAAGATCGATCTTTCCGAGGTTTACGGTCTGACCGAAGTTGGTCATCTGGAATACCTTACCGGTATAACCTGCGGCTTCAAACATCTTCGAGCCTTCGTTGCTTGCGATGTCGTAATCGAAATCGGCTGCGGAAACAACCGAAACGAGCGAGAACATCATAACGGCAACGGTCAAAAGAGCAACAATTTTCTTCATTATAAATACCTCCGTAAATATATTATAGTTGCTTTGATAATGATATCATACCATGCAAAAAATGTCAATAGTTTAGGTCGAAAAAATTTTTTTAACAAATGTAAAACCCGCGTCAACGGTCGTAAAGCCGTAATCGGTCATCGGAGCGATTATTTGTCGTTTTGTCTTCATCCATCCCCCATCCGTCACCCCTTCGGGTCGCCATCTTCCCCGAGGAAGGCTTAGGGGGTATGGAAATATAAAAAGCGGCACCCGCAAAAGCGAATGCCGCAAGTATGTTTCTTAAAGCTTAAAAGACTTACGCTTTAACCTTTTTGGAAACAACAACACCTGCAAGTGCAAGAGATGCAACAGCTGCTACAACAACGATTGCGATATCTGCGGTAGCGGGGTTGTTAGGTTCTGCGGGATCTGCGGGATCTGCGGGATCTGCGGGATCTGCGGGATCTGCGGGATCTGTAGGAGCGGTAGCACCATCCACATAATCCGTTGCTTCGCCTACCGTTATTTCAACGATCCAAACAAGCTCGGACGAATCTTCGAAATCGGTAAAGAAGCGAACAAGCTGTGTTCCCTCGGTTACGGGAACGGGAGCGTTATAACGTGCTTCTTCAACGGAAGTAGCAACCTGCTTGGGGAATTCGGCAGCAACCTTTGCACTCGCATCACAAGCGACCTTATCGCCGCCGTTTATCGAATACGAATAGCCTTTGATCTCTGCGGCTGCGGATACCCAACCCCAGAAGTTAAAGGTAGTCGTACCGGTAGGGAATACGGCGTTGAACTTCGTTCCGGAGTTTTCCGGACCGGTAAGACCGTCACGGCTTACGTGAAGCACCTTTGTCCAGTCTGCATTGGATTCGGTTTCGAAATTACGTTCGTCCGCAAAAACGGAAACCGAAAGCGTGCAGATCATCATAACGACGAGTGCAAAAGAAACGATTTTTTTCATTGAGATATACCTCCACTAAAATTTTTCGATCATTGACCGTTTCATCATGTTGATTTTACCATATCGGCAGGTTTTTGTCAAGTACTTAATGAAAAAAACACCGCCGAAGCGGTGTTTTTAATTTTAAGACTTACGCCTTAACCTTCTTGGAAACAACAACGCCTGCGAGAGCGATGGTTGCAACAGCTGCTATAACAACAACAGCAACATCAGCCGTAGCGGGGTTCTTGTCATCGGTAGAGCCTGTTCCGTCGCCGGGTGTAGCCGCAGCCGCATCGGTGTAGTCGGAAGCTTCGCCTACGGTAGCTTCGCAAGCCCAGAACGTCTCAGACGATCCGTCTGCGTATTCAACGGAAATTCTTACGAGCTGTGTTCCTGCGGAAAGCGGAACAACTACGTCGAATCTGGACTGACCTGCCGTACCGCCTGCACCTGTAGCGGCGTCGATAACAGCCTGTTCGGTAGCGGACTT
>CAZCJU010000066.1:0-8533 GCA_964498965.1 uncultured Lachnospiraceae bacterium | reverse complement strand
CACCTATATGCTGTGTAATACCGCCCGCCTCGCCTTTTGTCACGTTCGTATGGCGGATAGCGTCGAGAAGTGAGGTCTTACCGTGGTCAACGTGTCCCATAACACACACTACGGGACTTCTTTCTATAAGCTGTTCGGGCTTATCCTCTTCCATATCAAAGAGCTTTTCCTCGATTGTTACGACTACCTCACGTGTTACGACGGCTTTCATATCGTCGGCTACAAGGAATGCCGTGTCGTAATCGACAACATCGTTTACCGTTGCCATTACGCCGAGTCCCATAAGCTTCTTTATGACCTCACCCACGTTCACCTTAAGTCTTGAAGCAAGCTCCGACACGGTGATCTCGTCCGGAATGGTTATATGAAGCGGCTGTTTTTTTGCCTTTTCGAGCTGTTCGCGACGAAGCTTTTCCATTGCAAGACGCTCTTTATCACGCTCTGTCATTTTACCCTTTGAGGATCTGTCGTTCTGCGTGTTTTTCTTTTTCAGCTTCGTCTTTTCGCCTCTGTAGTTCGTTCCGTCATCCTGAACGAAGGATTCGAATTTTTCGTCGTACTTTGCGAGGTCAACGGAAACCGTTCTCGTATCCACTATACGTGTACCGTTGCCGAGGCTCGAATCCGTCGATATTTTTCCGGAACCTGAAATAATGTTTTTACCGTTATCCTGCTTACGTGCCTCAGGTGCTTTTTGCTTTTGCTGTTTATTCTCCGCAGGTCTTTGGTTGAATTTTTCAAGCTGTTTTTCTCTGTTCTGTTTGCGTTGCTGTTCCGCACTCTTGTCGTCCATACGTTTGAACTGCTCGCCCTGCTGTCTGCCCGCACGGCTGAGAGGCTGAGCCGTTTTTTGCTGTTGATTCTGTTGTGCGTTTTTCTGTTGCTGTCCCGCCTTTTGCTGATTGCCGTTGTCCTGCTTCGGCTGATTTGTCTGCTTCGGCTGATTCGTCCGGTTCGGTCGATTCGCCTGCTTCGATTGATTTTCCTGTTTCGGCTGGTTTTCCTGCTTGGACTGTTTTTGAACTTTCAGCTTGTTGCGAACGTCCTCTGTCATAACGTCCGTTTTCACTTTCGGCTTGCTTTCTTCCGCTTTTTGTGCGGATAACGCATTATTATCCTGCACAGGCTGCTTTTCACTTTGCTGTTGCTTTTTCTGCTCGTTCTTTTTGCCCTGTACCTTTGCCTCGTTGCTTTCCTGCTTCGGCTTATTATCCTGTTTAGATTGGTTTGCCTGTTTCGAAGCGTCGTTTTGCTTCGGCTTGTTTTCTTGCTTTTGCTTATTATCCTGCTTAGGTGCGTTATTCTGCTTTTGTTTATTGTCCTGCTTCAGCTTGTTTTCTTGTTTTTGCTTATTGTCCTGCTTAGGTGTGTTATCCTGTTTCTGTTTATTGTCATGCTTCTGTTTGTTGTCCTGCTTCGGCTGTTCGCCGTTTTCCTTAGTGGGATTTTCTTTCTTTTGTTTATTGTCATTCCGGATATTTTCTTCCGTATTCTTCTTGGGTCTGTCCTTTTTCGCCACATCGGCTTTAGCGGCAAGGTAATCGTTCATATTTGTCACCTGATTGCTTTGCGTCAAAGCCTCGAAAAGGACCTCGACCTCATCTGCCTCAAGTACCGATGTATGTGTTTTCCCTTCGATGCCGATTCCACCGAGAACGGCAACTATTTCCGCACTCTTCATGCCGAAATCCTTTGCCAGAGTGCTGATTTTGATTTTCCGGTTTTCTATCATACAAATGCCTGTTTACACATTTCTTTTTTTCGTATCTAACATTACTGAAAAGAAATATGCGATTCCTTTCTTCACACTGGATTTTCTACTGTTTAATTTGCTACCGACAATATTGCTTTTGCCAAATTTTCGTTTGTTATTCCGATGACACTCGTTGCGGATTTTCCGCTTATCTTACCGAGCTGTTCACCCGTCATAGAGGTATGCACGCATTCGATGCCGTAATATTTACAGGCATTGACCGCACGTTTTACAGTGTTATCCGCCGCATCGGAGGCTATCACGACGACAAGCGGGATTTTTTTCGCTTTTCCGTGCCGAATTGCGTCAACGGTGATGTCACAGCCTATTGTACACGCTCTCGACCTTACGGCAAAGCCTATATAAGAGGCTGTTTTCTTTTCTTTTTCGTTATTTTGTTCCATAGTTTCCGTCATTTCCGTCGTTCAACGCCCTTTCCACCTGCTCTGCGAGTTCCCGTTGCAGTTCGGGAGATAGCGAACATTCAAGTGAGCGGGCAAGCTTGCCCTTGAGTGCTTTTTTCAGGCAATCGGGATTTTTGCATACATATGCTCCTCTTCCCGACGCTTTACCGGTCAGATCCGCACAGACCTTGCCGTCGGGTGTGCGAACTACCCGTAAAAGCTCTTTTTTATCTTTACACGCACCGCATCCCGTGCAATGACGCTGCGGAGCTTTTTTATTCACGTTATGCTGCATTATCTTATTGTATACCGTCGGCGTTGATGTCTATCTTATAGCCCGTAAGCTTTGCGGCAAGGCGTGCGTTTTGTCCTTTATTGCCTATCGCCAACGAAAGCTGATCGGGGGCGACCGTGACTCTTGCCGTTTTCTCTCCGTCGAGCAATTCAATACCGAGAACGGAAGCGGGGGAAAGTGCGGCGGCGATATATTCCGCCGGATCTTCGCTGTATTTTATAATATCTATTTTTTCGCCGTTAAGCTCGTTTACGATAGCCGAAATACGACTTCCGCGGCTTCCTATGCATGCTCCGATCGGATCAACGCCCTCCTGACGGGAATAAACCGACATTTTTGTTCTCGAACCCGCTTCTCTTATAATATTTTCGATGATCACCACGCCGTCGCTTATTTCCGGCACTTCGAGTTCGAAAAGTCTTTTCACTAATCCGGGATTAGCTCTCGAAAGCGTTACAAGACGTCCCTTTTCCTCGTGGCAGACTTCGGCGACAAACACCTTGATAAGCTCGCCCTCCGAGAATTTTTCGCCCGGTATCTGCTCGTTTCTGATTATGACCGCCTCGCTCGTACCCGTATCCACTATCAAAGCACCTGTTTCCGGATCCGTCGTGATGACCTTGGCAGTGATTATCTCTTCGCGCTTTGTTTCGTACTCCTTGATAAGCATTCCTTTTTCCGCTGTTCTGATCCCCTGTATGATAACGCCTCGTGCTATGTGTGCGCTTGTGCGGTTAAAGTCCTTTGTACGGATTTCCTCCTCGACTATCGTGCCTAACACGTATCTGCGGCTGATTTTTTTTGCATCCTCGAGAGATATTTCCTTGTCGGGATCCGTCACTTCCTCAACTACGGTTTTTTGCGAAAACACACGACAATCCTTTTTCTCGGGATCGAGGGACACTCTTACATTGGTATTGTCATTATACGTTTTCTGATACGCCTTTACCAATGCGGCTTCTATCTTTTCAAGCATATATTCTTTCGATATTCCTTTTTCCCGTTCAAGTGCGTCAAGTGCATCAAAAAGCGGTGCGTTTTCTCTGACCTTGCTCATTTTTTTTCGTTTTCCTCCGTTTATTTCAAATCCTTAAAATCAAAATACATATTTATTTTTGCGACCGATTTCTTATCGAATTCGACGTTATCGCCGTTATCCAGCACAAGTCCCACAGTACTTTCCCTGTCGGGTTGAAGTATGCCCGTATACGATTTCGTACCGTCGTAAGAGGTATACAATTTCACCGTAACACGCTGTCCGGCACACGCATCTATATGCCAGCCGTATTTTATATCGCGTTCAAGCCCGGGCGAAGAAACCTCCATGATGTACGGCTCCGCAATAGGGTCCGCTTCGTCGATAACGGGATCCGAGACACGTTGGAAGCTTTCGCAATCCTCTATTCCGACTCCGCCATCCTTGTCTATTGTTATTTTAAGCCGCATTTCCCCCGCTTCTCTTACGTATTCAACGTCCCACAGCTTAAGTCCGAGAGCTTCGGCAACAGGTGTAAGAAGCTCGGTAACGGTTTGGACCGTATTCTTTTTTGCTTTCATGATTCACGCTCCCTTCAAGCATCGAATATCTAAAAACAATGAAGATGTGCTTTGTCAAGCACATCTTCATTCCCATATCGTCAAGTCATTATAACACATTTTTTCGAAAAAAGCAATAGATTTTCGAAAAAAAATAAATTATTTATTTTTGTTTTCCATCTCACCGCTTATGCGTTTCTTTCATCATCATATCGGCAATCGCTTATTTCGATATTTTTCGTTAATGTAAACCGGATTTGCGGACTTTTACTGCGATGGTTTTAATCTTATTCGTGTTTTGTTTTGCGAATATTCGTTTTTTCCGGCAAATTCGATGCGAATTTTGCATTTTTACCGTGTTTTGTGCAATATTTAATAATATGTTTTCAAATTGTATAATATTTTACGTCGCTTCGGTTGTATAATAGGGAAGAGATAATATTTTTTTACATAGGAGAAAGCAAATGAAGGTCTTGGTTGTAAACGCAGGCTCGTCAAGCTTGAAGTATCAGCTTTTCGACACCTCCTGCGATAAGGTTTTGGCAAAAGGAATATGCGAGCGTATCGGTACGGAAACCTCTAAAGGTATAGGTGCCGAGGGTCGTCTTGTTCATCAAAAGGGCGGCGAGGGCAAGCAATATTTCGATATTCCGATGGTAAATCACACCGATGCGACGAAAGTGCTTGTCGATACGCTCACCGATCCCGCACTCGGCGTTATTTCCGACATGAGTGAGATCGAAGCTGTCGGACACAGGATCGTACACGGCGGCTCGTACTTTTCCGAAAGCGTTCTCGTAAGCGACGATGTTATAGCGAAACTTGAGCTTTGCAAGGATCTCGCCCCCCTGCACACGGTTCCTCACCTTATGGGTATAAGAGGTATCACCGCCGTAATGCCCGACACGCCTCAAGTACTTGTATTCGACACGGCATTCCACCAGACGATGCCCGCCGAAGCATACACGTTTGCGTTGCCCGGCGATATGTGTGAAAAATATCAGATCCGTCGCTACGGCGCTCACGGGACTTCGCACCGTTTCGTTGCGGGTGAAATGATAAAGCTCATGGGCGGCAAAGCCGAGGGAACGAAGATAATCACCTGTCACTTGGGTAACGGTTCATCGATATCCGCCGTTAAGGACGGCAAGGTTCTCGATACGAGCATGGGCTTCACACCTCTTGACGGTATAATGATGGGTACTCGTTGCGGTGCCATAGATCCCGCAATAGTTCCGTTCGTAATGGAAAAGGAAGGCTTTACGCCCGCTCAAATGAATGAATTCATGAACAAGAAATGCGGCTTCCTCGGCGTTTCGGGATTTTCCTCCGACAGCCGCGATATAGAGGAAGAAGCGGCAAAGGGCAACAAAAAGGCTCAGCTTGTTATAGATATGAACACATACCAAATCAAAAAATACATCGGTCAGTACGCCGCCGCTATGGACGGTGTGGACGCTATAGTATTCACGGCGGGGATCGGAGAAAACAACCCCGAGCTTCGTGACCGTGTATGCTCCGGACTTTCGTATCTCGGCATAAAGATGGATGCGGAAAGAAACGCCATGGCACATCACCAGCCCGACAACATAAAGATCTCGGCAGACGATTCCGATGTTCTCGTTTACTGTATCCCCACAAACGAGGAAAAGGTAATAGCGAACGATACCGAAAGACTCGCACTCACCGTTTTAAATAAATAATTTTCACATAAGCTCGAAAAGCCGACGCACCGTTAGGTACGTCGGCTTTTGGTTCGGTGAAACTTATACGTTATGGGATCTCTTTTTGATAACGACCGTTACGGCAAGCGATACGATCGCCAAAGTCGCAACAACAGTTGTCAAGGCATCGGAAGTTACGGGGTTATCCGCATTTTCGCCTGTCGTATCCTCTTCAAGACTGCACAGAACATAATGCTCGTTTATATTATCGCCGGCATCCATGGTCAAAACGGTCGCCTTGACCTTTTTACCGTTTATCTTAACGTTATCGGTATCAACCGCCGTATTTACGTCCGTTTGAATCATAACGAGCAATGCAAGTTTTCCGTCGGACGGGAATTTGTCTATTCTCGGTGAGAGTGCGTCTCTCATAATATCGACAATATTATCAACGTCGATCTCCGGTAACTCGCCGTCATACTTATACCACGTAGCTCCGCCATTGAATTCGTCCAAATTTACAATCGGAACAAACTCTCCCGCTTTGGCTTCGGGAACGGTTATGTCGAGCGATGTATTATTGACGGTGACATTTTCGTTCTTCGCATATGTTACCTCGAGAACAACGTCGCTGTCGGGCATTTCGATACTGTCACTCACTTCGTTGTTGTTCATTTTGACCGTTGCCGTATATCCCGGCTTGGCAATAACATCAAAGCTTATCGTTTCGCCCTCATATGCGGTCTTTTTCGTAATGAAAAGCGAGCCTTGAGGATTTGCGGTCACGCTGTGAGCCGTTTTCGCATTTGCAACGATCGTTCCGACAAAATCGGATGTACCCATTACGAATTCGATTTCACCGTTTGCATTTGCGGGTACGGAACTCGTATCGTAATTAAGAGATAACAATTTATACTCATATCCGCTGAGCGAAATTTTAATGCGGTCGTTTGCCTTAGCATAGTTTTCGGTCAATTCAACAAAATCGCCTATCGCTTCGCTGTAAATTTTAAGAACGGCTTTATCGGCTGCCGTGCCGGAAAGTTTGATTTCATATTTTGCATTAGGGTCTACTGTAGATACGCTTGCTTCGCATACCCAGAACGCTTCTCTTGTTCCGTCGGCATAATTTACATATACGTTTACGGTCGATTTGCCGCCGATGAGCGGAACCTTGACCTTATAGCGCGACGCCGAAGTTGCACCGGTACCTTTTGCGGCGGCAACGACACCGGCTTCCGCTTCCACTTTAAACGATGCGTCCGTTATGGGTTCTTCCGTACCCACGCCGTAAGAAAATCCGGTGATCTCCTTTGTAGCACCCAGCCAGCCCCAGAAAATAATTCCCTGAGAGCCGTAAGGCAACGATATGGCATCCATTTTCTCTTTGCTGCCGCCTATCGCAACATTTGCCGAATCATCATAATTTTTTATTTCGTCATAAGAAACGTGAGTAAGATACTTCCACTCGCTTTTGTTGTTGTTCACGGCGGTCGTCGGGGGAAGCTCGCCGACCGTTATTTTCGCATAATCGGGGTTCAAGCCGTTTATCGTGAAATTAACGGCATAGCCCTTGCTTGCTTTGATAAGCTCCTTAAACGACTTTGTGCAAGTGTCTTTGAACACGTCTGCGGTCGTGCCTTGAATCTTACAATCACCGCCCACGGTTATAACGCCGTCGTTTTTCACTTTGAATGCATATTTACCGCCGTATGAGCCTCCGTTTATCGTTACGGTGGCATCGCCGCTGTCGTTTCTGTTATGAACTGCGGCATTTTTTTCGCTTGTTGCCATGCAGTTGTTGATTTCCGTTGTTCCGCCTACGATCCAGAAAGCATCGCAACCGTCACCGGTCGCTTTTACCGTTATTCCGTCTGCCGTGAGCTTGCCGGCCGAAACCTTTATTACATCGCCCAATCCCGTTATCATACCGGTTTTGTTATCGCTTGTATCGATGAATTTAACATCGGCACCGGCAATTTCTATTATTGAGGTGCCGGCATCCAACTTATGGCCGTTAAGGTCGATGACAAAAGTTCCTTGGTAAAACTTTACATTACCGGAAATGTTCGCACCGAGCTTATAATCTCCCGAGCCTTGGATCTCTTCGAGCCTTGTTATTTCGCCGTTTGGCTCTTCGACTTTGATTTCCGGATATTTCAGGAAAGCTATCTTATTTCCGTCGCCGTCTACAGCGTAAAGCGTCAACGAGCTTGTTCCTTTTGTCCACGAACTCGTATCGACGGTTACGCTGAAGCTTGCGGTGGAATGACCGCCGGCGTAAGGAATACCCGCAGCGGCAAGTCCGCCATTGGAATCGATGGTATAGGTACAGTCAACTGCGGAATTTCCGCCGAGCTGATACTGATATTTTGTTACACCCTTTTCGGTTGCGAGCCAGCCACCGAATGTAAGTTGTTGACCTATCACGACGGTCGAGTAATTCGGGTGCGAATGGGAAGCACAGCCGTCGTTTACAACATAGCAGCCTGTACCGCCGTGTCCGCCGCCGGTGAGAGTTCCGCCTATATAATCAATGCTCGATTGAAATTTCACTTCGTCCGCATTTGCGGTAAACACGCAAACAGACACAAGCATTGCCAGGCAAAGAACGATCGATAATGCCTTTTTCATTAATTTACCTCCGTTTATTCTCAGCTTGAACCGTACAAACAACAAAAATCACGATCAAGCTATTCGGTATTAAAAGTATATCACATAACTTAGGCGTATGTCAATATTTTTTTGCTTATTATTTACATTTTTATACCACATTTGTTCCGCAAAACGGTTCAATGGGCATAAGGCCTAAAAAAAGACACGGTCATTGGAATGATATACTATAAATAGAGTCGACAAACACCCTAAAATCTGATATAAT
>CAZCJU010000065.1:0-9328 GCA_964498965.1 uncultured Lachnospiraceae bacterium | reverse complement strand
AAATGATAGTGATCTGCAAGCCCGAGGAAAGCATGGAATGGTTCCGCAAGATGTACTCGTACACCGTTGAGCTGTTCCGTTCGCTCGACATACCCGTAAGAACGCTTGAGTGCTGCTCGGGTGACCTTGCGGACCTTAAGGTGAAGAGCATAGACGTTGAGGCATGGAGTCCCCGTCAGAAGAAGTATTTCGAGGTCGGTTCATGCTCCAATCTCGGCGACGCACAGTCACGCAGACTTAAGATCAGGGTTTCGGGTGAAAACGGAAAGTATCTCGCTCACACGCTCAATAACACGGTGGTCGCACCGCCGAGAATGCTCATTGCATTTCTCGAAAACAATCTCAATGCCGACGGCAGCATAAATATCCCCGTTGCGTTGAGAGGCTATATGGGCGGAAAAGAGCTTATTATAAAGAAAAAATAAAATAATGAGTTTTTTACTTGATTTTTCTTTGCCGGAGTACGCAACGAATATTCGGCTCGTGATAGTGACGCTTGCGACAGGCGTGACAGTGGCGGGAGTGCTTGCTATATATTACCGATCGATGCTCGGAAAACTCGTGCGGTATATGTTGAAGAACAAGATACACACGCCGGAAGAGGCGATCTCGCTCTCCGACACACCGTACCGCAAAAATCCGTTTATAAAGCACGCATTAAGGAGCGGCGGGGTGTACGGCAAGGTAATAAATTACACCGACGGAGAAAACGACGGCTCGGTATTCGCTTCGGGCAAGCTTCCGAGCGGCAAGACCGTAATGAGCAGAAAATATTACATTCCCGAGGACAAACGCTACAGAGCGGAATTTATGTTCAGTAAAAAAGGCACGAATATTCCCGCACTTATAGTCACGGTGATACTGCTTGTCGCCTTTACTCTGCTCTGCCTGTACTATATGCCGCAGCTGTTGTCGCTGCTGGAGGACGCTTACGGAACATCGGAAACACGGGGTGGAATATGAGTTTGGCGTACCTGAAGAAAAAAATACCGAAGCCCGTACTGGCAATTATTTACATTTTGATGGGAACGATACTTGTTTCCCTGCTGATATACGCCGTGGTATATTTGGCGGGCTACAGGTCGATAAGCTATACGAACAACGGCGAAACGATCAAATTTTTCGGAAAAGCCGATAAGGCAAACAACCCATACGACGGCACGGTGTATTACCCGGACGGCGGAAAAGCGAAGCTGAGCGGCGATGAGAACAAGATAGAATACTCGAACGGCGATGTTTACGTCGGCGAGATATATCAGCTCATGAAGCACGGTCGCGGCACGATGACGTATGCCTCGGGAGAGATGTACGAGGGTGATTTCGCATATGACGAGATGAACGGGTACGGAATTTATACGTATTCGGAGGCGACGGGCGACGTTTACGAGGGCTATTTCAAGGACGGAAAGCGTTCGGGCAACGGAAAATACGTCTGGTCTGACGGCAGTGTATACGAAGGGCAGTATGAGAACGACAAAAAGAACGGAAGCGGTGTTTTCAAATTCGCCGACGGCAGCAGCTACACGGGACAGTACGAAAACGACATGAAGCACGGCTACGGAGTGTACATTTACGCAAACGGCGACAAATACGAGGGCAATTTCGTTTCCGACGTAAGGCAGGGACAAGGTAAATACACGTGGTCGAACGGCGAAACGTATACAGGCGAGTTCAAGTTGAACATGATGGACGGCTACGGAGTGTACACATGGCCGAGCGGACGCACCTACGAGGGTACTTTCGCACAAAACAAGATCGTCAGATGACCGAACCGCCCCAAAACAACAAAAAACGACAAAAAAGCTCCCCCGAATGATATCGGGGGAGCGAATACAGATAGGACCGATAGGATCGATAAAACCGATAAGACCGATAAGACCGACCGATCGATTAAATCGGATAAACCGACTAAAACGAATAAATCAGTTATATTTGGGCAAATAATCGCCGTGAGCCTCGATGAGGTCGTCGCACATATGCACGATATCGTCGATCGACAGCTCGGCAGCCGTATGAGGCTCGAGCATAGCCGCACGATAGATGTCCTCACGCTTTTTGCTTACAGCCGCCTCAATGGTGAGAAGCTGTGCATTGATATTCGTCATATTCATTGCGGCTAAAACGGTGGGAATCTTACCGATCCTACAGGGCTGTATGCCGGAGCTGCTGATAAGGCAGGGTACCTCGACGCACGCCTCGCGGGGCAGATTTTCGATAAGACCGTTGTTGAGGACGTTGCCGCCTATCTTATAGGGCTTATTCGTAACGATCGACTCCATGATGTACGATGCGTACTCATGCGATCTTGTGTGACTTACGTTGCCGTTTACGTAATTCGCTCTTTCGCTTTCCCAGCGTGCGATCTGATTTACGCAACGACGGGGATATTCGTCGAGCGGAATGTTGTACTTTTCGATAAGCTCGGGATAACGGCTCTTTATGAACAGGCAGTTGTACTCCGCATTATGCTCGCTCGATTCGGTGCAATAGTAGCCGAGGCGGCGAATGTATTCCAAGCGTACTCTGTCACGCTGAGCATTCGGGTACTTTTCGGGGCAATCGAGAGCCTCCGCCGCACGTCTGCGGATCTCGGGGTACAGATCGACTCCGTCCGCATCGTAAATTTCGAGCAGCCAGCCCATGTGGTTTATACCGGCGATCTTCTCGTTGAGAGGACGCTTCGGATCCATTCCGAGTTCTCCGAGTATCGTGCTTGAGCAGGTCTGAACGCTGTGGCACAGACCGACAGCCTTAACGCCCGTAAAGCGGTGCAGATAGCCCGAAAGCATAGCCATGGGGTTGGTGTAGTTGAGGAAATATGCGTCGGGGCAAACCTCCTCCATATCGTGTGCGAAGTCCTCCAAAACGGGGATCGTTCTCAACGCACGGAAGATACCGCCGATACCGAGCGTGTCGGCAATGGTCTGTCTCAAGCCGTATTTTTTGGGTATCTCGAAGTCGATCACGGTTGACGGCTCGTAGCCTCCTACTTGGATCGCATTTACGACGAATTTCGCACCTCTGAGTGCGTCC
The DNA here is from genome assembly GCA_964498965.1 of uncultured Lachnospiraceae bacterium. Lineage (GTDB taxonomy): Bacteria > Bacillota > Clostridia > Oscillospirales > CAG-272 > CAZCJU01. The sequence goes on along the minus strand of CAZCJU010000065.1, from coordinate 6,295 downwards.
TTGCGGTTCTCCGTGCCGAGATATTTCTCGACTTTGGCTCTGCCCTGATTGATGTTATCGTTCAAAGCACATACCATGGTATAGGATTCCTCAAGCCTCTTTGCGTCGATGTCGTAAAGAGCGAGCGTGTAGGTGCAGAGTGCTTCGGTGAGCATACAGTCACCGAGTACGTTTTTTGCGAAAACGGTACTGCCGGCACCCATGAATGTTATCTTATCCATATTTTTTCTCCTTTTAAAAATCTTCGAAGCATGTTTTCGAACGCCGTGCAAAAAGCGATTTGCGGGTGATCGAAAGCATAGCTTGCTTTATATAAATATAGCAAATATTATGCATAATGTCAAGCGGAAAATCCGAATTTATAAATATTTTTCTTGCCGCTTGAATACAAATATACAGACCGTATCGACGAAAACGACTGTTTGACTTAACGAAAGGATCTTTTATGAAACGATTATTATCCGTAATATGCATTATCCTTGCGGTGACTGCGGTAATGCCGTTCATCTCGGCGGTAATGATAAGAAGAACGGAAAGCACATCGGCACCGACAAGCGACCCCGAGCTGATTGTCAACGCGAACAGGATAACACTTCCCGCAACGGAAAACGATGCGGCGGACGACGATGATGACGAGCTGCTGTGGTGGGATACCGACGACGGGGAAACGTACCTTTTTCCCTACATAGACCCGGCTTATACCGTGACAAACGGTGAGGAAGCAGACGAGCCGGATGAGGAAACGGGCATTACGACGGACACGACGGACACGACGGACAGAGCGACCGATAAAGCGGGGGATACAACGACGGATAAAGCGTCAGACACGACCGAAAGACCGACCGAAGTCGTTACGACCGAAAAAGACGAACCGCAGACCGACACGATCGACGGCGATTCGATGAGCGTGCGTGTTTATCTGCACAGCGAGAAAAAATATGCGACGATGACGCTTGAGGAATATATCATAGGCGTTATTTTGGCGGAAATGCCGACGTACTTCGAACTTGAAGCGTTTAAGGCTCAAGCCGTCGCAAGCAGGACCTATACCGTTTATAAAATGCTTACGGACACAAGCTATCACTCGTCCTACCACGGCTCGACGGGTGCGGATATCTGCACCAACAGCGGTCATTGCCAAGCTTATACGAGCTATGAAAGGCTGAGATCGAAATGGGGCAAGGAAACAGCCGATAAGGCGTATGATATGGCAAAGCGTGCCGTCGAGGAAACGAAAGGGCTTGTTATGACGTATGACGACGAGGTGATATTCTCACCGTATCACGCCTGCTCGTATAAATATACCGAATCGGGCAAAAACGCATGGGGACTGAAAAATACGCCCTACCTCGTTACCGTGTCCTCCCCCGAGGCCGAGCTTGATATCGTTTATTCGACGACAAAGATATCGATGTCGAAATTCAAAAGAAAGATATCCGCCGAACGAAAGAACGCCGATTTTTCCGATCTTCCGGAAAAATGGGTCGGAAAATTCACATATAACGAAAGCGGCAGAGTCGATACCGTCATCGTGTGCGGAGAGGAATTTTCCGGCAGAGAGCTTCAATCCGTTCTCGGCTTGAGAGGAAGCAATTTCAAAATCAGCTACGACGGCGAGAGCGAAACGTTTACCGTTAAGTCTTACGGTTGGGGACACGGAGTCGGTATGAGCCAATACGGTGCCAACGAAATGGCAAAAGACGGAGCAAGGTACGATAAAATACTTACGCACTATTATTCGGGCGTGAAAATAGAGGCTTGCGATTATTTATGATATTGAAAATTCTTGCTTTGGGCGATGTCGTAGGTCCGGGTGCCGTTGCGGTGCTGAAAAGAAAGCTGTGGAGCATCAGACGCGACCTCGGCGTGTCGTTCGTCGTCGTCAACGGCGAAAATTCGGCGGAAACAAACGGGATCGATATTAAGAGTGCGAAAGCACTGCTGAATGCCGGTGCCGATGTCATCACAACGGGTAACCACGTATTCAAGCGTCGGGAGATACGCGAATTTCTCGACGACGAGGAAAATATCGTTCGCCCGGCAAACTATCCGCCCGAAGTGAACGGACGCGGTTATACCGTAGTCAAAACAGCCGACGCTCGGTTCTTGGTGATGAATATGCTCGGTAATATGTATATGGAAGCCATGGCTTGCCCGTTTCGTACCGCCGATGCGATATTGAAAAAGGAAAAAGGCAATTACGATGTCGCAATACTCGATTTTCATGCGGAATCGACAAGCGAAAAGATCGCTCTGTCACATTACCTCGACGGTCGTGTAGGCGTCGTTTTCGGCACGCATACACACGTGCAGACCGCCGACGAAAGAGTTATGCCCAAAGGCACGGGCTATATTACCGACCTCGGTATGTGCGGAGCGGATAACTCGGTGCTGGGAATAAATAAGGAAAAGATCATAGAAAAATTCGTAACGCACTTTCCCGTTAAATTCGATATCGAAAACAATAATATCACCTTGCACGGTTGCGTGTTCGGTGTCAATACCGAAACGGGACTTTGTACCGGCGTCGAAAGATTTGTACTCGGGGAATGATTTTTTTCGCCAAAGCACTTGACTTTGATTTGAATTGAATATATAATGACAGGGAAAAGCTGAATTATCGGATTCTGTAGCGTACCGCCCTCTTCCGTCAACCCTACGGGTCGCCATCCTCCGAAAGAGGAAGGCTTACGAGGGAGGCTACGGCTGCCGTCTTTCCGAAAGAGGGGAGGTCTGCGGGAAAAACGACCTTCTCCGAAGAGGGCATCGGCACAGCCGACGTATGAGGGCAAGCGAGAACAGACAAGGACAGACAAGGACAGCTCCCCAAACAACTCAATAAAAAACGGAGATGAACAAATGTACTATATAGGCGTTGACCTCGGCGGCACGAAAATAGCCGTCGGTCTTGTAAACGAAAAGAACGAAATAGTCGAAAAAATGTCGTGTGCGACGGGTGCCGAGCGTGAAAACGATGCCGTTACCGCCGATATCGCCTCGCTCATAAAGAGTATCACCGCACGCCGAGGCGTAAAAAAATGCGATGTCGCCTACGTGGGTATCGCCTGCCCCGGTGCATTGAATATAGATACAGGCACTGTCGAGCGTGCTTGTAACCTCAACATGGAAAATTATCCGATCGCCGAAAGGCTCGAGAGCATGATCGGCATGAAGATATATATCGAAAACGACGCAAATGCCGCAGCACTCGGCGAAGCCGTAGCGGGTGCGGCAAGCGGAACCGAAAATTCGATAATGGTGACGCTCGGCACGGGTGTCGGCGGCGGTATAATCATCGGCGGAAAGATCTATTCGGGCTTCAATTATGCGGGCGGCGAGCTGGGACACATGGTCATCGAGCATAACGGCAGACCGTGTAATTGCGGCAGAAACGGCTGTTGGGAGGCGTATTCCTCCGCAACCGCTCTCATCGCAATGACAAAAGAGGCCATGGAAAAATATCCCGACTCGTATATGCACACGATCGCCGAAAAGGACGGCAAAGTAAGCGGTAAAACGGCGTTTATCGCTCAAAGACAAGGCGATGTTGCCGGCGACGAGGTCGTTAAAAAGTATATCGCTTATCTCGCAACGGGCGTGACAAATGTGATCAACCTGTTCCAGCCCGAAATACTTTGTATCGGCGGCGGCGTATCGAACGAGGGCAAAGGTCTTATCGAGCCGCTTAAGGAAGCCGTCGACAGAGAAGTGTTCACCAAAAACAGCAAAAACAAAACGGAAATAAGAATAGCCATGCTCGGAAACGATGCCGGCATCATCGGAGCGGCGGGTATCGGAAAATGCAGAAAGTAAAACTCCGTAACGCCTTGGGCGTAGTCGTCATCGTACTGCTCGCCGTCGGACTTGCCTTCGGTACATTTTTCGCCCTTGAGATCTCGAAAGCCGTCGTGAATACCGATAATGCATTCGGAAACTTTTTGGAGATCTGGGCAGAACCGCCGTCGCTGTTGCTCGTGGCATTCGTATTTTGCCTCGAAGGACAGTATTTAAGAGGCGAAAACGGAAAAAAGAATAAATATCTGTCCGCATTATGCTATGTGTCGGGCATCATCGCCGCTTATTCCACCGTGTACCGTACCGTCAGGTACTACGATCCCTCCCTGTCGTCAACATTCAAAGCGAAAATAATTATAGGCATCGTTTCCGTAGTCCTTACATTGCTCCTCGCTTTTGTTGCGGCACACGTAAAACACGAAGCATTGAAAAAGATGAGATATTCCATGGTGCTTCTGATAGCCTCGGCTCTGGCGACACTCGTTATAATCTCCGCCGTCAAAAACGTGTGGGGGCGTGTGCGTTTTCGCCAATTGTTCGCCGACGGGAGCTACGACGGCTTCACCGCCTGGTTTAAGCCGTGCGGAAAAGCCCGAAGCGACGGGTATAAGTCGTTCCCCTCGGGACATACGTCGAATGCCACGTTACTGTTCGCCGCTACATACATGATAAAAGATCTGAAAGGCGAAAAGGCGGCTTTTGTCGCTCGCTGTGCCGTAGTTGCCTGGATAGGTGTTGTCATGACCTCCCGTGTCCTTTGCGGCGCCCATTTTCTCAGCGATGTGTGCATGGGAGCAATACTTACCACAGTAATAATTTTTGTATGCAAAAAGATATTCTATAAGCCCGCCGAAGCTTTAACGGACGGAAAGGATAATTAAATGAGTATTTTCGATGAGGTCGAATCACAGGTAAGATCGTATTGCAGATCGTTCCCCGTCGTTTTCGATAAAGCACACGGCAGTTGCCTGTACGGTGAAGACGGTGAGGAATATCTTGACTTTTTTGCGGGTGCGGGTACGCTGAATTACGGCCATAATAACCCGTATATAATGAATAAAGTCATCGAGTACATATCAAGCGGCGGTATCTCCCATGCACTCGATATGAGTACAAAGGCAAAAGCCGAGTTTTTAAAAACATTCAGAGATAAAATTTTACAGCCGAGAGGCATGGACCACAAGGTCATGTTCTGCGGCTCAACAGGCACAAACGCCGTCGAAGCCGCATTGAAGCTCGCAAGAAAAGTTACCGGGCGAAATACCGTGTTCGCTTTTTCAGGCTCGTTTCACGGAATGAGTACCGGAAGCCTGTCCGTGTCGAGTAATAATTTCTACAGAAAAAACCTCGCCGGAAGCGTAAGCTCCGTCGTGTTTATGCCCTATCCGTTCGGCTTCAATGCCTCGTTCGATACCGTGGAGTATATGCGAAATGCGTTGACGGACGACCACTCCGGTATAGAGCTGCCGGCGGCGATCATTCTCGAAACCGTGCAGGCGGAGGGCGGTATCGTCGTGGCGGATACGGATTGGCTTGTAAGACTGAAAAAGCTGTGCGATGAGTTCGGTATCCTGATGATAGTCGATGATATCCAGGTCGGCTGCGGAAGGACCGGCAACTTCTTCTCGTTCGAACGTGCCGGCATCGTTCCCGACATGATAACCTTGTCAAAATCAATAAGCGGTGCGGGACTTCCCATGTCGCTGTTGCTTATCAGACCCGAGTGCGATATATTCGCTCCCGGTGAGCATAACGGTACGTTCAGAGGTAACCAAATGGCATTCGTTGCGGGCAAAGCCGCAATAGATTTCGCCTCGGAAACCGGACTGTATGAAAAGGTCGGTGAAAAAGGCAAAATGATAAGAGAGTTTATCGAAAAGGAAATACTGCCTATCGACAAACGACTGTCGTACAGAGGCATAGGCATGGTCTACGGAATAGACTTTTCCGAAATGCCCGAAGCAACAAGTAAAAAGGTCGCCGAAAAATGCTTCGAAAATAAGCTTGTGATAGAACGTTGCGGCAGAGGCGGAACGGTGCTTAAGCTACTCCCGCCTCTCACGACCGAGTATAATGAGCTGGAAAAAGGGCTTAATATAATAAAGAAATCTATCCTCCAAACGCTCTGATCCTCCTCCGAGCCTTCCCCTAAGCGGGAAGGCTGTTCTTATTTCGTCTTTCGGTATTAACCGATCGTCGTACTTCTTCGAAGTCGTACTTCTTCGAATAAGTTAAATTGAAAACAGGCGGACAAGGTTATGCTTTTGTTGCACAACACACTCAAGACGATCGTTGATCGGGGAACGCTTTCGTTGCCTGACGATCAAATCAAAGCGGCAAAGATAAAAACCGAGTAAAATACTCTTCGATAAGCAATGCAACGCAGATGCCCTCATTACCGCCGACGCAGATGTCATCATTACCGCCGACGCAGATGTCATCATTACCGCCGACCTCGCAAAAATCGTAATGATCTCTAAAATTACAAAAAAACACTTTA
>CAZCJU010000064.1:0-9365 GCA_964498965.1 uncultured Lachnospiraceae bacterium | reverse complement strand
TTACCCATAAAAATATGCACCTCCAAAAGTGTCTAACTTTTGGGGTGCATATCAGTAAACGGTGTTTTTTTATGTCGATGTCCTTTAACCTATAAAATTCGGTAATGATTCCGCATATGTTGCATCAACTACCGGACCGTTATCCACCGAACCGTCATCTATCGTTCCGTTGGAATTACCGCCGCCTATCACTGTGATAAAATTAGGCATTTGCTTGCTTAAATTTGTTATCAGATCAGTGTAATATTCCGGAATCAACGTATCTTCATCGCTTGTGTAAACATCACCGCTGCCAATAGCCGGAACACTGAATACACCGATAGCGTATTCATAACCGAACGAAAGAGAGAGGCTGATAGGAGCTTCCATAGCGGAATTTTCTATTTTTACACTTGCTTCACAGCTTACGGCGAGATTTGATTTTTTATCTGCGGTAATGTTTCCGCTGAATTTCGTTGCGTCCTCATCACCGGGCTTAATGCTTACTTCATAGGCGTACTCGGTTTTCGTACCGGTCGTGTTTGTTGTTGTGATAACTGCCGTGCAACTGGTATTAACGGGCGTATTAACCATAACAAAATCACCGGCGTTTTCATCCATCTCGTAATCCGTTTCGGTCGATTCCGTATTTAATGCAATGCTGTAAACGGGCTTGCCGTTCTTGTCGGTCTTCTTGTAAGTAAGATTCAGCTTGAATTCATCGGTTACTTCAAACTCTAAATTGCCTTCGTCGCTGTTGTCACCGATTAGATAATCGTATGCGAATTTCATACCTTCGTCACCGCTGATAACGGAAACGTCAGCACCTACCGCAACATTGTTGTAAAGCTTGATTGCGATCTTCGCCGTATTGTCGTCGTTTTCTTCGCCGTTCAATTTGCCGATTGCTTCGTCTAATCCTTCGAATATGATGTCTTTCTCTTCGCCGGAAGCGGAGCATACGAAATCAATGATCGTGTTGTCTGCTTTGATAAGTTCGATATACTTTGCAGCTATGGATTTGATATCGCTTGATGCGATACTGAGCGTAACAACATTCAATGTGATCTCTTTTCCGTCGAGCGTGGTCGTTTCGGTACTGTCTACGTATTTGTCTGCGGAAAATGCGGTGTCGCAATACTTTTTCAGATCGGAAACCAATTTTTCGATGCTTGTCGCAAGTGCGGTGCTGTCGATGACGGGTATGTTTACATTTACCGTGTCGGCGTCAAGCTTAATATATTTGTTGAGAAGATTGCCTCCGCCGATGTAGTAACCGTCCTTTGTGGCGATAAGATCGACAGTTCCTTTTTCGCTGCCGTAGCCGAGAGAAATACTGCCCTTCGCGGTATCGTTTAAAGAGCTGGAAGAATATTCAAGCTCTGTTTTTTCTCCGAGCAAACTCTCGTCGAGTGCAACCTTGAAATTTATGTTGTGAACCATGTTTTTGATTGCATCTTTATCGATTCCCGAATTCAAAAGCTGCGAAATCGTCGATTTCTCGGCATAAAAAGCGTCCTTGCCTTTTAAAGGCTCGGAACTTTCGTTGCCCTTGTTTCCTTCGCCCTCACCGGTACCGGTACCGTCAGCCGACGTTTCGGCTTCGGTGTCATTTCCGTCTTTGCCGCATGAAGCGAAAGCAAATACGGAAAATACAAGACACAAACATAAGAGCAGTGAAAGTATTTTTGTTTTCATAAGATTCCTCCTAAATTAACGGAAACGCACGAGATTTAATTTATATATATGATGTTTATATGACCTCGTACATGGTTCCCGATTCTGCTTTTTGTACGTTGTCCCGAACGGACAATACTCTGATCTTTAAAGTTCTGTCGCCGAAAGCCACACATATTTCATCTCCGATCTTTACGTCGTAGGAGGCTTTGGCACTTCGACCGTTTACGGTAACGTGTGCGGTGTCGCAAGCATCATTGGCGACACTGCGTCGCTTGATAATACGAGCTACTTTTAAGTATTTATCAAGACGCATTATTTATTTACAGCGTCCTTCAATGCTTTTCCGGCACTGAAAGCGGGTCTTTTCGAAGCGGCGATATCAATGGCTTCACCCGTTCTGGGATCGCGACCCTTGCGTGCGGCAACGTCCTTTACCTCAAACGTACCGAAACCGATCAATTGAATTTTTTCGCCTGCGGCGAGTGCGTCGGTAATTGCGTCGGTCGCCGCGTCGAGAGCGGCAGCCGCTGTTTTTTTATCAATCCCCGCATTTTTTGCGATCTCATTGATAAGCTCTGTTTTTTTCATGCTTTTTTCTCCTTAAAAATTTTTCCTAACCGATTATACCATTTATTTCGAAAAATATCAATAGGTATACGAAAATATCTTTAAATATTTTAGCTGTTTTACAGCATTTATCGCACTGTTTTTGAAGAATTTTCTTGTATCGCCATAAAATGTAAGATCGAAAATCGAAATTATCGGTAAGTTCGTATACCGCGAGTATGTTATATTGATTTAATTACCGCTTCACATTCGTCGAAAAGTGCTTTTTCGCAATCAATGCTCTTTTTCGAAGAATATCTGCATATTGCGTAAAGAAGCTTGCCCACCGCCTTTTCGTCGGCATTACCGTCGGAAATGGCAGATGTGAGTGATGACAAATCATCGTATTCGTTTTGCTCAATAGCTGCTTTGCGAAGCTTTTTTGCGATCTTTTCGGCACGCATGAGAGAGGGGAGAGCCGGCGATACCGAGTCGAGCGTTTCTTTAAGCGTCTTTTGCCCCTTTTCGCTTTTTTTGATTTCGTTCCAGTTGTCGAGAACCTCGTTGCTCGTTTTTGCTTTGACACCGGCAAATATGTGCGGGTGGCGTATTATCAGCTTTTTGCAGATATCCGTTATTACTCCGTTTATGTCGAAATCTCCGTTTTCGCTTGCGATCTGCGAGTGAAATACTACCTGAAGAAGTACATCGCCAAGCTCCTCACGCATTATAACGGGATCGTCTTTGTCGATACCCTCTACCGCTTCGTATACTTCTTCGATGAAATTGCTTCTTATGCTTTGATGCGTTTGCTCTCTGTCCCAAGGGCAGCCGCCGTCGGAGCGTAGTATCGACATGATGTCGCATAGGTCGCAAAAATCGTAGTTGTCCTGTTTTTTCAGTTCGTCTTTGTTTTTCATGTTTCTCCTGATTTTATTATCTTTGAAATTTTATTTCCGCACGGTATAAAAGATAAGTCGTTTTGATCTATACACCCGAGTAATAACAATAATACTATGTATGTCAAGAACCCAACCGAAATGGCGGCTATTATATTTGCCGTCAGCGAATTTACGAGATAAGCCGCCGCAACGCACGCTATCGAACTTATCAAGGGCTTGAAAAACGAGTTTTTCAGATCGGGGACCACGCAAAGCTTTTTCGATGTTATCATAACATTTAAAAACATCGTGATAAGGTAGCAAATACACGTACTTATCGGTATTCCGTATCGTTCGATATTTGCGTTCGCCATTAAGCTCGAACAGCCGACAAGCTTTGCCGCCGCACCGATGAGCATTGTTATGATAGGCAGCTTTTCGTTACCCGTCGCCTGCAGTACCGAGTTAGTAACCGCTGTGACGGCATAAAAGAATACTGCGGGCGAAAGATACGACAACATTACGTGTGCGGCAGAAGCGGAGGAAGAGGAAAATATAAGGGCGAGTATAGGCTCGGATAAAATGCAAAGCCCGAGTGAGCAGGGAAGTGCGATGATCGAAACAAGCTTATATGCACTTTTTATGCTCGATTTCAATTCCCGTTTGTGTCCGTGTACATATGATGAGCTGATCGCCGGTACGATAGTATAGCATATCGGATAGATCAGTATTGACGGCAAATTGAACATCGAAATTGCAAGCGTCGAGTAATTCCCGAATATGCTCGCCGCTTGCTCATGAGAATATCCCATAGCAGTCAGTCGCCTTGTTGCCATTGATGTGTCAATGAGATTTGTCGCACTCATTATCAGAGAGGAAAGCGTGACGGGTAAGGCAAGTCCGAGTATTTGACCGATGAGGGCTTTCTTGCCGATCTGTATGTCGGAATCAAATGGCTCTGTATTCGGCTTGATAAAAGCTTTTGCCGCTATACAGTAGATAAGAGATAAATAAGAGCCTAATGTAACACCGAGAATGGCAAAAGCGGCGCAAATATGCACAGCGTAACCGGAACGAAGTGCGAAAAGCGACAACGCTACCCCGAAAAACGTCTTGCCGAATGCTTCAAGCAACTGCGAAACGGCAGTTATACGCATGATCCCGTACCCCTGAAAGTAACCCCGAACGGCGGAAACGATGCAAAGTGCAGCTATCGACGGAGCTATAAAGGCTATGCAGTAAGCGGCATTGGGCGTACCTACGACACGCGATAAGTTCTTTGAAAAGAAAAATGTAAATGCGGAAAGGACAGAGCCGAAAAGCAAAAATACAAAGAGAGTAAGCTTAAAACAGCGTTCGATGAGATGACTGCGTTTGCCGGCGTTAAAACTACTGACAGTAACACATACCGCAGACGGAAGTCCGGCACTTGAAAGAAGATACAGACATGAATATATGTTGTATGCGACGTTAAAATAACCCATACCCTCATCGCCGATAAGCCGCTGAAGGGGGATTTTAAAGACCATGCCGAGTATCTTAACGAAAACGTTGGACAGAAGAAGAACAAGCACACCGAAAGCAAAGCCGCTTCTCTTTTTGCTCACATAAGCTCCTTTACCAAGCCCTTTATCCTTTGTACGTCAAATGTGGTGAATTCTCCGTTTTCATAGAGGATCCTGCCGTCGCACATCGTTAAATAAACATCACTGCCCAAGCACGAATATACAAGTCCGTAAGAAGGCGTGTAGCAGGGAAGATTGGATACACGATCCATATCGATAAGCACGATGTCTGCACGGAAACCCTCCTTTATCGCTCCGCAATTCGTTCTGCCCTGCGAAACCGCCCCGTTGATCGTGCAAAGCGGTATCAGAGAGGCGGCGGGCGGAAATGTCGGATCTCCGGTCTTGTGACGTGCGAGTAACGCACAAAGATTCAGCTCTTTCAGTATATCGAGATTATTATTTGATGCGGCACCGTCTGTGCCTAAAACAACATTGATTCCGTGCTTTTTCCACATTCTCAGATCGCCGACACCGGAGGCCAGCTTTAAGTTGCTTGTCGGATTGTGTGCGATCGTAGCTTTTTTTTCGGCAAGTATCTCTGCGTCGGATTCCGTTATGTGAACGCAGTGTGCGGCACTTACCGGATTGTCAAGCACACCGGTCTTTAAGAAAAATTCGGTGGGCGTTATTTTTCTGCGTGCAATGCACTCTGTATGCTCCGAACTTGTTTCGGATAGGTGGATCTGGATGCCGATGCCTCGTTCTGCGGCAAGCGAAGCGACGTAACGACACATCCTCTCTGTGTTCGTGTATTCCGCATGAAGCGACATATCGATATTTATGCGTCCGTCGCAACAATTATGATAAAGCTCGTATATTTCGAGTGCTTCCTTTACACGTGAATCGTTTTTCGGATCCGCATTATCGTCGAAAGACACTATGCTTCGTGCGAAATTCGCTTTCATTCCGGATTGCCGCAGTGCCTTGATGATCCCGTGCGATTGAAAATACATATCGGATACCGAAATTATTCCGTTTTTTATCATCTCACAGCAAGCGAGAGAGGTGCCTATGTATGCTTTTTCATCGTCAAGACGATCCTCGGCGGGATATATCTTTCGCTCCAACCAGTCCTTAAGAGGCAGATCCTCACCTATACCCCGAAACAGCGACATGGGCGTGTGACAGTGACAGTTGTACAGACCCGGGATAAGCATTTTACCGTTTCCATCTATTACTCTGTCGAAATTTTCTTCCGGTAGCTCCTTGCCCACGTGCGATATTATACGATCATCGACGGAAACATTTATTCCGTTTTCGCTTTTTCCGTCCTCAAACAAAACGGTTATATTTTTAAACAGTATTTTCATTTTTTATTATTGTAAAAGCTTTCGAAACTCTTGTGCAGAGCGTTAAATACTTCGTTTCTGTTCTGCTGTAAATATTCGTACGGATATTTGGGATTAAAGGTCCTCTCGATTCTCGTTCCGCCGCCGTCGACAAACTTAGTTACGGCACCCGCACCGGAGGCGAATATCGTATGTACTTCTTCCATCATTAAAATGTTGTAGATGCCCTCGCACCCTTTTTTGCAAAAGCCTACGTTTTCGAAATTTCCGAGTGCGTTTTTTTGTCGGTACATATAGTAGGGAATATATCCGTTCTTTTTTGTCATAATCTGCGTGTAGTCTACACATTTCGCAACATCAAAGGTGTTGCGTGAAAATATCGGCGTTCCTTCGTGTGCTATATCCGCACTTCGCTTTACGCAAAACGTGTGTGCGGTAATGTTCGACGGCTCGAGCGAGATAATCTTCTCTATCGTTTCACCGTAACTCGTAAAATCGTCGGTCGGTAAACCTATTATCAGATCCGTGTTGATGTTCGGAATTCCCGATTCTTTTGCAAGCTCGAATGCACGAAAAAATGTTTCGGCTGTGTGTGGTCTGCCGACTTCGGCGAGAACGTAATCGTTTAATGTTTGAGGGTTTACACTTATGCGTGTTATATTGTGTGCCTTGGCACAACTCAACTTGTCACGGTCAAGCGTGTCGGGACGTCCGCCCTCAAGCGTAAATTCGTCAAGCCGTGCGGTATCGGTCTTTGATGAGATAAAAGACAACAATTCGTTTAGCTGTTGAGCATTGAGCGTTGTCGGAGTGCCGCCGCCGATGTAGATTGTCTTAAGCTTAAGACCGAACGAATTTATCAGCTGAAGCTGAAGCTCGATCTCACGCTTCAAGGCCTCAATATAATCCGGTATCAAAGCGAGAAGACGCTTGGTGGTGTAACTGACAAAAGAACAATAGGAACATCTCGTCGGACAAAACGGTATGGAAATATACATCGAACAGGTGTCCGATGGGTATTTTTTGATTATCTTCGTTTCATTTCTCGCAATATCGGTCGCAAGCATTGCCTTTTTGGGATAGAGGAAATAATCCTTACGCAATGCCTTTACGGTAGCTTCCTTGCTGTAACCTTTTTTTAAATAATCGAAAGCGATTTTAGTCGGACGTACACCGGTAAGCATCCCCCACGACGGTGTGTAGCCCAATAGCTCGCTTGCGGCATTGAAAAACGCCTTGCTTGCGGCAATGTCCTTTGTTTTTTGTAAGGTCCTTTCCTCGGTTATAGGTTCGGTATGCTCTTTGCATACCTCTTTTTCACCGAGCTTCAAAGAAGAACGTGCTGTGATATCGCCCCCGCCTTTTTTTATATCTACCGTTACGATGGGGGTGGTTTCGGTTATAGGCTCCGATTCGGAAAACTTCGCACCCGGAAAAAACAACAGACAAAGCGACTGCATATAGTATACACTTACTCCGCCGCTTATCAAAAGCTTCATAAGCTCACTCCTTTCGTTTAAGCTCGTCGGTATCCAGTATTATCGTAAAAGGACCGTCGTTCAAAAGCTCCACCTGCATACACGCACCGAATATTCCGCATTGGATCGACGGGAAATCGTTTTTCAGCCTGTTTACGAAATATTCGTAAAGCCTATTTGCACTTTGGGGATCTGCAGAGGCGAAAAAGTCGGGTCGATTTCCTTTTTTGCAATTTGCGTAAAGCGTGAATTGCGAAACGATGAGAATGTTACCGCCGACCGAAGCGAGATTTAAATTGATATGCCCGCTCTCGTCCTCGAATATTCTCATGGACGATATCTTTTTCGCAAGTAATTCCGCGTCGTTTTCCGCATCACCGACGCCGACACCGAGAAAAACGAGAAATCCCTTTCCAATCTTTCCGGCGATTTCTCCGTCAACCGTTACCGAAGCACATTTTACTCGCTGAACTACAGCTCTCATGCCAAAAGCCTCCTTACATTCTCTACGTCCTTGACTGAACGTAGCTTTGCCATTATCGACGATAAATGCTCCGTACTTCTGCACGCCACGCAAATGCTTATGACGATCGTATCGTCGTTGCTCTGAGTGTTGATCGATATCGGAAGCACGTGAAGCTCGGCAAGGCAGGCGGTTATGCTCGCCATTATGCTTATTCCCGCCTTCGCCGTGATAGATACGGTCGCTTCGTAACTGCTTGTGTCCCCGACGGCAAGGTTGTCCCAACGTGCGGAAACAAATCTGCCGTCAAATGCGGGATCGTTGATCTGTGAGCTTATGTTGGGGCAGTCGGTCTTGTGTATGGAAATTCCGAAACCCTTTGTGATAAATCCGATTATCTCGTCACCGGGAATGGGAGAACAACATTTCGAAAATTTAACCGCACAGCCGTCTATGCCGTCTATAATTACGCCTCCGCTCGATTTTTTGTGTTTGACCTTACCCTTTTCGGCGAGTGCTTCGAGCGAGGGAACGTCCTCAACATCGGTCTTTATCATACGGTCGAACTCGTCCCGCAATTTTCCGGATAGCTTCGATATCGTCAGTCCGCCGTAACCGATTATGTTGTATGCGTCCTCAATATCGCCGATACCTATACGCTTTGCCACGTTGAGTACGATCTCGTTCTTCTGTGCTTCCGTGTAAGGGCGTCCGTATTTTTTGAATTCTCGGTCAACATCGGCTTTGCCGACGGCAATGTTCTCGGCACGCTGCTCTTTTTTGAACCATTGACGGATCTTGTTTCTCGCCTCACCCGTGCGTACTGTTTTCAGCCAGTCGCGGCTCGGACCTTTTGACGATTGCGACGTTATTATTTCGACTATTTCTCCGTTTTGCAAAACATGGTCAATGGGCGTGATCATTCCGTTGACTTTTGCACCGACCATTTTGTTTCCGACGGCGGAATGGATAGTATATGCGAAATCTATTACGGTCGAGCCTTGCGGAAGTGAATGTACATCACCCTTCGGTGTAAAGGCGTAGACTTCGTCCTGAAACATATCGATCTTCAATGCGTTGAAAAATTCGTCGGGGTCCTTGGTGTCATTTTCGGCTTCGACAAATTCCGCTATCCACCTGAGCTTGTTGTCGATGTCCGCACTTGATGTGCTTCCGGATTTATATTTCCAGTGTGCGGCAATACCGTATTCCGCAATGTGATGCATTTCTTTCGTACGGATCTGTACCTCAAAGGGTATTCCGTCACGTCCTATCACCGTGGTGTGCAGGGAACGGTAGTTGTTCGCCTTCGGCGTGGAAATGTAGTCCTTAAATCTGCCGGGCATGGAATTGAAGGCATCGTGAATGATGCCGAGTGCGGTGTAGCATTCAAGCTCCGTTTCCACAATGACACGTATGGCGTAAAAATCGTATATCTCGTCAAAGCTCTTGTTTTGACGATACATTTTTCTGTATATACT
>CAZCJU010000063.1:0-9540 GCA_964498965.1 uncultured Lachnospiraceae bacterium | reverse complement strand
AGGCGGGCGGTATTACACAGCATATAGGTGCGTACAGAGTTAAGATAAAGGATAAAGACATAACCTTCCTCGATACGCCCGGTCATGCGGCGTTCACGGCAATGCGTGCGAGAGGTGCGAAAAGCACGGATATCGCAATACTGGTAGTTGCCGCAGACGACGGTATCATGCCGCAGACGGTAGAGGCGATAAACCATGCCAAGGCGGCAGGTGTCGCTATCATTGTCGCAATAAATAAAATGGATAAGCCGCACGCAAATCCCGAGGCGGTAAAGCAGGAGCTTACGAAATACGAGCTTATTCCCGAGGATTGGGGCGGAGATACGGTAGTTGTACCCGTATCCGCACTTACCGGAAAAGGAATCGAAGAACTGCTCGAAATGGTGCTTATAGTTGCCGAAATGAGAGAGCTTAAGGCAAATCCGAACCGTGCGGCAAAGGGCGTCATTATAGAATCAAAGCTCGATAAGGGCAGAGGTCCCGTTGCAACGGTGCTTGTACAAAACGGTACGCTCAACAGCGGAGATATCGTGATCGCCGGAACGTCTGTAGGTCATGTAAGAGCCATGGTGGACGATAAGGGCAGAAAGATAAAATCGGCAGGACCCTCCGTTCCCGTGGAGATAATCGGTCTGTCCGAGGTCCCTCTCGCAGGTGATGAATTCAATGCGGTCGCAGATGAAAAAATGGCACGAGAGCTTGCCGAGCAAAGACGTGCAAAGGAAAAGGAAAACGAGTTCAAGCTCAGTGCGAGAGCAAGCCTTGATGATATGTTCTCGCAGATCGCATCCGGCGTTAAGATATTTAATGTTATCGTTAAAGCGGACGTGGCAGGCTCGGCGGAGGCCGTTTGCTCATCGCTTAATAAGCTCTCGAACGACGAGGTCAAGATCAAGATCATTCATACTGCGGCAGGCGGTATAAACGAGGGCGATGTTATGCTTGCGGCGGCATCGGAGGCGGTCATAATCGGCTTCAATGTCCGTCCCGATAAGGGTGCACTCGATTCGGCGGAACGCTCCGGTGTCGAGATCAGAACCTACCGTGTGATCTACGATTGCATAGAAGAAATGACGGCGGCGATGAACGGTATGCTCGCACCTGAGTATAAGGAAGTGCTTATGGGTCACGCAGAGGTAAGACAGACGATACACGTTCCGAACGTCGGAACGATAGCCGGCTCGTATGTTACCGACGGTAGAGTCACACGTAATTCGCTTATTCGCGTTTTACGTGACAGCAATATTATTTTCGAGGACAAAATATCATCGCTCCGTCGCTTTAAGGACGATGTTAAAGAGGTCGCCTCGGGATATGAGTGCGGTATAGGACTTGAAAAATTCAATGATATACGTGAGGGCGATGTGCTTGAAGCGTATGTTATGGAAGAAATCAAACGGTAATATCGACGCGTAAAATACGAAAATGAAAAATTCCCCGTCCGTTAAAGGACGGGGAATTTTTCGTTCGACGGTCGTGTTATCGCTTTATTGCTCAATGTTTGCCGTGCTTATTGTGCTTTCCATGTAGATCTCCGCCCAAACCACCGAGGCGAAAGAACGTACCGCATACGTGAGTGCAAGCGTGAAGCCCTCCGAATCGGGCAATGATTCCGAACGCAGACAAAGATCGAGCAATGTTCCGAATATCGTGTATACCTCTTCAACACTTTTGTCTTGAAGCAATCCGTTTAGCATCTCTTTTATCTGAGTTATCGAAAGTACACGCTTCAATATGCAGATCATGAAAAAGAGCGAAAGACGATCCCTGTCGTATTTTTTCTTCTCGGGAGAGGGAACGAGCTTCTGCTTTACGTAGTTGTTAAGCATTGAAGCGGTAACGCCGCCGTCGCCGTTTTTGTCCGGCGTAAAAAACACGCCGATGTACTTGTTCAACAGCACAAGTACTTGATCCATGTATAAGCCTATATCTGGCATTGCATCCCATGACGGTGTTTTGTAATTTATTATATCCTCGTATTTCATGCATTTTCCTTTATCGACCGTTTTCGTTTTACTCTATTATACATATTTTTTCGAAAATGTCAAGAAAAGCACTTGACATGAGTTAAAAAATGTGATAATATAGTTTTGAAAACAAGATAAAATAAAAATCGAAACAAATATAAAAGGAATGAAAAACCATGAAAAATGATATAAAAGCTGTGATATACGGGGATTCGTTACTCAAAGGCGTGGTATATGATCCGAATACCGGTCGCCATTCGTTTGCAAAGGGCAGTGCGTATGCGGTACTGGGCGAAACATTCGGCGTGAATATTACGAACAAGGCTCATTTCGGCTTCACCGTCAAGGACGGAGAAAAGGTGATGTCGGACGATATCGAATGCAGCGAGATATATGATTACGCACTTGTGGAGTTCGGCGGAAACGACAGTGATTTCAAGTGGGAGCAAATAGCCGCCGATCCCGAGGGAAAGCATTATCCGAAGGTCAGCTTTGAGGAATACGTGTCGATCATGCGGAAAATGATAAAAAAACTGAAAGCGGTCGGAACAATGCCCGTGCTGATGACACTGCCGCCGATCTTCGCACATGAATATTTAACGTATCTGTGTCGCAAAGGCTTGGATCGCAGTGCGATATTGAGCTGGCTCGGCGACGAAAGCACGATATACCGTCATCAAGAGCTTTATTCGCTGGGGCTGACAAAGCTCGCTTGCGAAGAAAAAATACTTCTTTGCGATGTGCGAAGCGAGTTTCTTCGCAAGCGGAGCTGTTCAAAACTGATGTGTGCGGACGGAATACACCCGAACAGATACGGACAAAGACTTATCGCCTGCACTTTTTATGATTTTCTGAAAAATACCGTTTTTTGATCCGATCATGTTTTGATTTGATATCCGAAATCAAGTCTGCGGTGATGTGACAAGTCGTTTATCGAAGCGACGCTCGACGCTCGACGTTCGACGTTCGACGTTCGACGTTCGACGTTCGACGCTCGACGTTCGACGCTCGACGCTCGACGCTCGACGCTCGACGCTCATTGAACGTTTTCAAGGAGCATTGCCGCTTGCCATCTGCAAAGAACATCGCTTTCGCTTAAATTCATCGCACCGCTTATGCCATGCTCGGCAAGTATTTTGCAGGCAAGCTGTGCTTCCGTCATTCCGCCGGAAAACACCGGGGTTGCGGCTTTAAGCTCAAGCAAATGCTCTAAAATTATCGCACATTCGCCGTAGGTTATGCTTTTGTCGGGTTCGAAATCAACGCTTTCGCCGCCCTTGATAATGCCCATGATCTCCGCCGTCGCTATATAGTTGCGTTGCGATGCCGAAAACCGAGCGTCGTCGCGAAACGAGGTTTTGCTTTGCGAATACACATTCGGACTGTAATTGCAGGCTTTCATTGCCATTACGAGGAAATCTCCTTTTGTAACCTCCTTATCGGGACAAAATACCGCCTCATTGCCGACCTGCTCGCCGATGAGGATATTTTTTTCCGCAAGATGCAGAGCGGCTGTCTGAGCCGGGTTGCCCGACATATCGGAGTACACTATATTGGTTTTGGCTTTTTCTATCCTTATGCTTACCGTGGCACAGTCGCTTGCGTTTCCGTATTTATCGACCGCACGGTATACAAAGCTGTCGCTTCCGGTAAAGCCGGATGACGGAGAGTATTTGAAATAACCGCCCGAACCGTCAAGCGTAAGCAAACCGTGTGAGGTTTGGGATATTATTTCTATCGAAATATCGTCGTTCTCGGGGTCGCTTGCGGCAAATGCGGAATAAAGAGGAGTGTTCTTTATGCCCTTCAGCTTCATTCCCGTACAGGTAGGAGCATGATTCTCGCCTTTTTGCCAGTATATGCGGCATACGTTGTCCTCGTTGGTAGAATTAAGCCGGTAGACAAAGGATGCCTCGCCGCTTTCGCCGCTCGGGTAAAAATTCAGGCTCTCGATTCCCCTGCTTGTTATCTGCTGCCCCGCAAATACGTCCAATGTTCCGAATTTCAATACACCCGATTCAAATTCGGGAAGAGAAACGACGGTAAGCTCTTCGATTTGAGTAATTCCCGTCGCTTCGGCAAAATCGCCGGAGGTAAACGCTATTTTATCGCCCGAGTCGGCGGTCTTTATCATCACATTGCCCGCTCGGATCACCTTTAAGCCGGGCGACAGAACGGCATCGGCGGCACCGGTACAGATGCAAAAAGCAAAGCATATACACAGAACCGTACAGATACGCAGTAAAAAAGACGGAACGGTTGCTTTTTTCATTAAAACTCTCCTTTCAAAGACCCGAAAAATTCAATACTACGAGTTTTTCCCGAAAAAAATAATTTATACGTGCTGTTTTTTATCCGTAAGTATTGACTTATTCAAAGTTATTTGATAAAATTGCGTAAAAAGAGTATTCAACATTCAAATGGTACTTAATTGTGAAAAATAAATACAGGCGGTAAAATAATATGCTTGAAAACGGTTTTCTTTACGATTTCGGCGACGGCTGTACGTGTGCCGAGGTGCATTTTACACTTGCACACGCAACTCCGTTCGTTATCCTCCGAATCGATGCACCCAACGGCGAGGCTGTCGGAATGCTTCCGCTTTCTTCTTCAAGAGGAAACGAAAACGTCGCAAAGAGTCGAATAACAAAGGTCAGCGGAAAGCATAGGGTGTTTTTCGAGCTGAGAGGCGGAACCGAGATCACATCGATCTCATTCAATAACGACGATCCGTATGCGTGCGAATATATTCCCCTGCACGAAACGGATAACAGCTATACCGACAGCTGGGAAGCGGTCGATATGCTCGGACGTCCCGTCGCTTCGGTAGAGGACGTTGGCAAAAAAACAGACAGAAAAGTCGGTGTATTCTATTGGACGTGGCGTGACAGCTTCGCCGGCAGAAAGCCCGTCAACGTTACGAAAATGCTCTCGGAATATCCCGACGCCGAATATAATCAAGATCATCCTGCGTGGGGAGGATCGCTCGGCGAAATACAGTGTCATTGGAATGAACCGCTGTACGGCTTTTATAAGATCGAAGATCCTTATATAGTTCGTCATCACGCTTCCATGCTCGCCGCCGCGGGTGTCGATTTTATCGCTTTCGACTGCACCAACGGTTCGTTTTTGTGGCGTGAGGCATACGAACCGCTGCTTGAGGAATTTTACAGAGCCAAAAAAGACGGGATCAATGTTCCTAAGATCGCTTTTATTCTCAATTTCGCACCTATGTTCGATTCGCAGATCATGCTGAGAGCTTTGTATCAGAATCTGTATAAAAAAGGTCTGTACAGCGATATGTGGTTCAGAATAGACGGTAAGCCCATGATAATGGCATACCCGGAGTGCCTTGAAACCGAGGGAGTTTGCCCGGAGGATACGGAGTTGCTGAAGGAGATAAGAGGCTTCTTTACGTTCCGTCCGCCGCAACCGCTTTACGGACGTGCCGACGGCGGTCCGCACCGCCCCGATCATTGGGGTTGGCTTGAAATATTCCCGCAGAATAAATACGGAGAAAGAGCCGACGGAAGCTGTGAAATGATGACGGTCGGAGTGGGACAGAACGCAAACGATAACAGAATATGCACCTGCTTCAACGATAAAGGTACGTACGGAAGAAGCTATACGAAAAAGTACGGTCATAAGCTCCTTGACGAAAATTCCTATAAGTACGGATATAACGTGCAGGAACAGTGGGACAGAGCCATAGATATCGATCCGGATTACGTTTTCGTAACGGGCTGGAACGAATGGATAATGGGACCGCTGAGAGGCGAGCCGTGGATAAAGGATAAAAATTCGACTAAGCTCGCCATGGTCGATCAGTACAGTCGCGAGTGCAGTCGCGATATAGAACCCGATAAGGACGGATATCTCGATACGTACTATTTGCAGCTGGCATCGAACATCAGACGTTATAAGGGTTGCAGCCCCCGCCAAAAAACATCCGAAGAAAAAACGATCGATATTTACGCCGGAACGAGTGAGTGGAACGGAGTAACGCCCGTGTTCAAGAATCATAAAGGAACGAAAGCGATCCGCGATCATGTCGGCTTTGCCGGAACGTATTATAAAAACGATTCGGGCGTAAACGATATAATCGAAACCCGTGTGAGCCGTGACGGAGAAAATCTGTATTTCCTCGTAAAGTGCGCCGAAAAGCTCGTGCGTCCCATGGACGAGGGTATGATGACCGTGCTTTTGGATACGGACAGAGAT
Organism: uncultured Lachnospiraceae bacterium; assembly: GCA_964498965.1. GTDB lineage: Bacteria > Bacillota > Clostridia > Oscillospirales > CAG-272 > CAZCJU01. The sequence goes on along the minus strand of CAZCJU010000063.1, from coordinate 3,352 downwards.
AAAAATACGGGCTGGGAAGGATATGATTTCAGAATAAACGGCTTGTGCGGCAAGAAAAATTCCGTAAGTATCGAAAAATATTTGCCCACCGCAGATAAAAAGTCGTTCAGCTGGGAAAAAATAGGCGAGTGCGAAGCGAGCGTAAGGGATAACACACTCAAGATCAAGCTTCCCCGTACGTCGGTCGGCTTGCAGGGCAAGCTTAACTTTGAATTTAAGATAAGCGACAATATGCAACAACACGACGTAATGGACTTCTATGTAAACGGTTGTACTGCACCTATAGGAAGATTTAATTACCTGTATAAAGAATGAAAGGCGGGACGCAAGGCGTAATGAAAAAAATAATATGTATCTTAATGTCACTGTTGATGTGTACCTTGTCATTTGCCTCGTGCAAGGAAGAGAGCATACCGACACAGGAAAGCTTCGACGTGACCGGCAGAGAAACGGTCAATGTTAAGATCATGCTTATGGGCGGAGGCGAAATGGTGCTTGAACTGTACCCGAAAATCGCACCCGTAACTGTTCAGAATTTCGTGGATCTCGCAACAAGCGGATTCTATGACGGATTGACATTCCACAGAATAGTTAACGATTTTGTCGTTCAGGGCGGTGACCCCAAAGGCGACGGAACAGGCGGCTCGGGAAAAAATATCAAAGGCGAATTTTCCGAAAACGGCGTTGAAAACACCTTGAAGCACGAAAAAGGCGTAATTTCAATGGCAAGAAGCAACGATTATAATTCGGCAAGCTCGCAGTTTTTCATCTGTACGTCCAATAACTCAAACGTTAAAAACCTTGACGGAAGCTATGCCGCATTCGGTAAGCTGACAAAGGGCTGGGACGTTCTCGAAATGCTTAATTCGGTGAAAACGGATGACGATACACCGAAACAAAAAGTAGTAATAAAAGCAATACGTGTTGTTGAATAATGAAAGGCGTAAAAATGATAAGAATAGAAATGTGCGACGGCGGAGTTATGGAAATAGAGCTTTATCCCGAAACGGCTCCCATAACCTGCGAAAACTTTACCGAGCTTGTAAAAAGCGGATTTTATGACGGCTTGATCTTTCATAGAGTTATCGAGGGCTTTATGATACAGGGCGGCGACCCCAAAGGGACCGGTATGGGCGGTTCCGGCAAGAATATTAAAGGCGAATTTGCCGCAAACGGCGTAAAAAACGACCTGAAGCACGAAAGAGGCGTGATATCCATGGCTCGCTCCATGATGAACGATTCCGCATCCTCGCAGTTCTTTATAATGCACCGTGACGCACCTCACCTCGACGGACAGTATGCGGCGTTCGGAAAAATGGTTTCCGGCTTCGAAACTCTTGACAAAATAGCTCAATGCCAAACCGATTATAATGACAGACCTAAAAAAGAACAGAAAATTAAAAGCATAACGATAACGGAGGATTAAGTTATGGAATACGGAATACAAATGTTCAGCGTCCGCGATATTACGGGCGAAAATATGGATTCGGCACTGAAAAGCGTTGCCGAACTCGGTTATTCAATGGTCGAATTTGCAGGATTCTGCGGACATAGTGCCGAAAGGATCAAAGAAATGCTCGATAAGCACGGCTTGAAATGCTTCGGTACGCATACCGGCATAGGCGAGCTTGTCAACGATTTCGAAGCAACCGTCGCATATCATAAGGCGATAGGTAACAAAAACTTCATCATTCCACACCATACTTTGACAAATCAGGCTCAGATAGACGAATTTGTCGAATTGGTAAATAAATATCAGCCGATGCTCGAAAAAGAGGGAATAAAGCTCTCTTATCATAATCACAGCATGGAGTTTATCCCGAATGAGGACGGAACCCATATATATGAACAGCTCACGGAAAGAACGAATATAGGCCTTGAAATAGATACGTATTGGGTATATAATGCCGGTCTTGATCCCGTCGCAACACTTGAAAAATATCGCAACAGACTTGCGTGCATACACTTGAAGGACGGTCTTGAGGGCGGACACGGAAAACCGCTCGGACAGGGAACGGCTCCCGTTAAAGCCGTTCGGGAAAAGGCGATCGAAATGGGATTGCCGATAATCGTCGAAAGCGAAACCCTTACACCTACGGGAATCGATGAAGCGAGAATGTGCATGGAATTTCTTAAAAAGCTCGGTTGAGCGGAAAAGAGGAAAATATGAAGCAGGATACCATACTCGTGCTTGAAGCAGGCGGTAACGATACCTCGGCACTCGCAAGAAGAATACGCAGTGTCGGCGTTTACAGTGAAATACATAGCCACGATATCGCCGCCGAGGACGTGAAAAAAGTACATAACGTAAAGGGAATATTGATAAATTACGCCGACGACTCCGGACTCGACGAAGATAAAAGTATATATTCGCTTGAATTGCCTGTACTGAAGATCAATAAAGATATCGATGACGAAGAACTCGATAAGTTCCTGTTCGGTATGTGTAAATGTGACAAAAATTGGAATATGAGCAATTTTGTCGAGGACCAAATAGAAGCACTTAAAGAACAGATAGGCGATAATAAGGTGATATTGGCGTTGTCCGGCGGCGTAGACAGCTCCGTCGTCGCCGCATTGCTCATTAAAGCGGTGGGCGATAAGCTCACTTGTGTCCATGTAAATCACGGGCTGCTTCGTAAAGGCGAGCCGGAACAAGTCGTTAAAGTGTTTAAAGAACAACTCGGTGCAAACCTCGTTTACGTTGATGCGGTCGAAAGATTTTTGGGTAAGCTCGAAAACGTGAGCGATCCCGAGCAAAAAAGAAAAATTATCGGTGCCGAGTTTATCAGAGTGTTCGAAGAGGAAAGCAATAAACTCGACGGAATTAAATTTTTGGCTCAGGGAACAATATATCCCGATATAGTCGAAAGCGGAACAAAAGCCGCAAAAACGGTAAAATCTCACCATAACGTCGGTGGCTTGCCCGAGGATATGAAGTTCGAGCTTGTCGAACCCCTGAAATATTTGTTTAAGGACGAGGTAAGAGCGGTAGGAGTGCAACTCGGACTCCCCGACAGTATGGTGTATCGCCAGCCGTTCCCCGGACCGGGTCTCGGCGTACGCTGCCTCGGTGCCATAACAAAGGATCGACTTGAGGCAGTAAGAGAAAGCGATGCCATATTACGCGAGGAATTCGCAAAAGCGGGACTTGTGGGAAAAGTTTGGCAGTACTTTACACTCGTGCCTGATTATAGATCCGTCGGGGTGCGTGATAATGCACGTTGCTTCGAATGGCCGGTGATCATACGTGCCGTAAATACAGTGAACGCAATGACAGCGGAGATCGAAACCCCCGATTGGCAACTTCTCCGAAGAATCACCGCCCGTATTTTGAACGAAGTAAAAGGTG